>NZ_BAABDO010000007.1:0-117223 GCF_039539665.1 Actinomadura keratinilytica | reverse complement strand
CGCCCACGCCGCACGCTCCGGGCGGCGTGGGCGCGGGGCCGGTGCGGCGGCGCGAGCGGCGCCGCCCTTGATCCCTAAAAGCGGAATTCGGCAACGATCACAGGCGGTACGTCGTAGCAGCTTGGCGGCTGGCGTCTGCGTCGGATGGCGTTGCTAGCGTGGGGCTGCTGATGCCCTCGGCCTGCGTGAGGGCTCGCTGTGGAACGCATGATGAGGGAGTAACTGTGCAGACCTGGAAGGTCACATACGCCGTGAACGACGGTAGCGGCATGTTCGGCCTGGAACCTCCCCGCACGGAGACGTGCGAGCTGGAGCTAGAGACGGATGGGCTGGAAGAACAAGCGATCATCGAAATGATCTGGGCTGCCGTCCATGAGCGCATCGGGGAACACGCCGTACCGACGGACGCGGAATTGCTCAAGAGCTAGGGGTCACATGCGGTTGCGTGCGTCTCTGAACCTGGCCGAGTAGTACGCATGGTCACGGGGGTAGTCGCTCAGTCGGTCAAGGTTCTGGGCGTACCGTTCGGCGGCGTCTCTCCAGTCTCGAACGGCATAGGCCATATCAGCGCGTTGCAGCTCTGCGCGTACGGGGTCAAGCCAGTAGAGCCAACCGGGGCGGTCGGCGTCGTCGGGAACCTGCAACGCGAGATCTAGTGCCTCGTCGCCCAAGCGTCGGGCGCGGTCTCGTTCTCCGACTGCTGCGGCTGCCATGCCTTCGGCGTGTGCTGCGATGGCGGCGGCGGCCGGGGAGAGTGGCCGCGGTGCCTGTCGCGCTGTTTCGGCAATGCGTAGGGCTCGGACGGGGTCCTGGCGGGTGAGCGCGTAGTACGACCGGACCCTTGTGACCCATGAGATCAGGTCGACAGCTCCCGCTTCGATGGCCCAACCGTGCGCGAGATCCAACCAGGTAAGGGCTGGTCCAGTCTTCTCCTCCTGGGCGGCGACCCAAGACAACCAGTGCGCGTGTTCGGCGGCAAGGGTCAGAAGTCGGTCGGCTGCCTCGCCTGATGCGTCGGGGAGGAGACGGGTCACTGAGTCGAGTTGGCTTCGGACGACGGGCCATAGCTCGCGCCCGCCTACTACGTCTTCGGCGCGGCGGTGGGTAGCTAGTACTTCGGTGATCCAGTTCGCTAGGCGCATGTCGACGCGGCGGGTCGTGTGCGCGTGTGCGATGCGCTCGCGTAGTTCTGCGGGCGGCTGCCATGCTGACAGCTCCTGCTCGTTCGCTGGTACTCCGCGCAACTCTTCCGGCACTTTGAGCCCCTGTGTGATGCGATCGATGACCTCGGCTGACGTGATCCGCGTCTTCCCGCGCACCACATTGGAGATGTACGGCTGAGCCATCCCTACTAGCGGCTCTAGCTGGCGTTGAGTAAGGCGAGCCGCCCGCATGTACTCACGGAAGATCGCGGCCCAGTCTCCACTAGCCCATGCGGCACGTAGACGCGGATCATCCCAGGGTTGCCGATCAGTCACCCCACGAAGATACGACGGCGATATACGCCCTGCATATCGGTTCTGCGCTTCCGATTCCTCAGCATGGATGCCCACGTTCACCGAGTCGGGCTGATGAGGAGCAACACCACGGTGAGGCAAGAGCCGCAGACGAGCAGCGTTGACCAGTGCCCTTCGTGCAACGGGCGTGGGTGGAAGTGGGCTTCCCCCCGGCGGTACCTGCTGTTCAGGCCATCCGATGCGGGCCTTTGGCCAAGTCGTCGGCGGGTTCGCTGCGAGCGCTGTACCTCTTCCGCTCGGCCCGAGGTGGCGTGATGAGCTGCGGGGCCGGCGGCGTGGTGTGGGCGGGCAGTACCCGGCCCAACCCCCAGGCTGCGCGGGGTGGGGGTCGTTCCCGCGTCGCCGGTCCCGCTTCCAATCCAGGGAGGCGGAGCGATGAACGATGCGGCGCGGCATCGGCCGGTGGCCGAACTGGTGACGGCGCTGGTGGAGGAGCTGCAAGCGCGGGGCCTGGTGGGCGCGGTGTACCGGGGTGGTGTGGTGCGCGTGCTCAACCCGGCCGGGGAGCCTGATCGCAGCGACCCTTACGCGCGGGTGAGTCCGGGCCTGCGGCAGGAGGTGCAGTGCCTCCGCAACCCTGATGACGGCGGGGCGCCGTGGTGGTACTGGGCGTGGGCGGGGCCGACCCGGCAGTCTCCCCCGGACTTGGAGCCGTTGTGTCCCGCGACCGATGCCGCGACGGCGGCTGAACGGATCGCGAAAGTCCTGGAGGTGCCCTCCTCCGCTGACGCGGCGTCACACGGCGGGGTGCGTGATGACGGGTGAGCAGCCGTGCCGGGTGTCGCTGTCCGATGCGGATGGGCGGCTGCTGGCACTGATCAGGCAGGACTTTCCGGAGGTACCGGCGTGGTACGGGAAGAGGACGGGCACCTGGTGGGCGATGGTCCCGATCGGGCCGCGGTGGCGGCTGGTGGAAGCGGTCGACCTTGCGGAGTTGCGGGGAGCGATCCTGAATCCGGCGGGTTGGCCGTGGCCTCGGAACTGGGTGGCGCTGCCGTAGGCGGCTCCGGGCATGTCGGCGCGCACGTGGCGGGGCATGTGGGGGTGACGTTGGCGTGTCCGGTGTCGTGCCTGGGGTTGCGCACCGTGGGTGATCTGGTGCGGCTGCTGGAGGAGGCCGGCCGGGTGGCCAGGCTGCCGGACAACGAGCACCCGGCCGGTCTGGTCACTCATCGACATCCTGAGGGCGTGGTCTCCCTGGACTGTCCGCTGGCGTGCCTGGATCTGCCGGTTCGGGCGGCGAAGCGGCTGCGCCGGGGGAGCGACTGCCGGACGGTCGGTGACCTGCTGCGGCTGCTGCGCAGTGGTGAACTGCTCGACATTCGCGGTATCGGCGTCGGTGCTGAGGCGGAGATCAAGCGAACGTTTCTGCGTGCGGGAATCGACCCGGATGACTGGAGGGTGCCTGAAAGAGCCTAGGGCCGTCCGGGCAGGCACGGCCTTGGGGAACCCCTGGAAGGAAGCGGCTCCGGTGGCTCGGGCGGGACCTTCCGGGGGGTTCGTCGTTTTGGTCCTGGTGGTGGGCGTCCGGGAGGAGTGACAGCCTGCGGACCGGCGGCTAACCTCTTGGCTACTTGTGTCGTCAAGCTGTTGGCAGGCCGCGATGTCGGATGATCACACTCCTAAGTATCTGCGGGTTCTGGAAGTTCTCCAGAAGCGCATTCAGGACGGTACCTATCCGGTTGGCGAGCGTCTGCCGTCTGAGGCTGCGTTGGTCCGAGAGTTCTCGGTGGCGCGTTCTACGGTGGTGCGGGCGCTCAATGATCTTGAGTTGCTCGGCTGGATCGAGCGCGAGCACGGACGCGGCTCGTTCGTGAAGTCGCCTCCCTCGGGGGAGTCGGAGGATCGCCCCCGGCTGGGCCTGGCGGTGCTGGACCGCCAGGAAGACGCGGATTCGGTCCGGCTGGTGGAGGCGGGGCGGCGGTCTGCTCCTGGCTGGGTGGCGGCGCGCTTGGGCCTGGCCAAGAACGCGCCGGTCGTGCTGCGGCGCTACCTCGGCGTTCATGAGGGCGTGATCAGTGACCTTGTGTCGCTGTGGGCTCCGCTGGACATCGCGAGCAAGGGACCCCTTGGCCAACCGGACCCGTTGACGGTGCCGGTCCGGCGGCTGCTGACCATGGCGGCGGCGGGACGCCTGGTCCGCGTCATGGAGACGATCAGCGCGCGGCGCGCCTCCGACGACGAGGCGAAGCTCTTGGAGTTGGCGCCGGGTGAACCGGTGCTGTCGGTGGTGGGCTCGGTGCTGGACTCCACCGGCCGGACGGTCCTGGTCGCGGAGGTGGCGCTACCGGGGTCGCTGCATGAGCTGACCGACAGTTACCCAATTTGATGTGATCTAGATCACTCTGATTCGTCAGCTCGCCCCTCTTGCGATCCACGCTTGATCACGTATCTTCGAGTCAGGCAACTTGATCCTACAAGTAGCCAAGAAGAGGATCGACAAGGGAGGCGGTCGCGCATGGCGATTCAGGGTCGGATCCCCGTGAGCTTCGGGGACGTGTTCCCGCACGGGGTGTACGCGACGGGTCCGGCGGAACCGCTGGAGAACTTCGACACCAAGCGTCAGGAGACCGACAAGGACACGGGTCTGCCGGTGTGGGTGGTGGACGTGTACGACGCTGACCCGGAGGCGGGTCACAAGGCGTCGGCGATCCGGGTGAAGATCGCGGCGTCGGTGTGTCCGGTGCTGCCGGAACCGGCGTTCGGGCCGTTCCGGCCGATCGAGTTCGACGGGCTCACGGTGACGCCGTGGGTGGAGGTCACGGGGCGGATGCCCAACGGCGAACCGCGTACCCGGGTGGCGTACTCCTTCCGCGCGACGGGTGTCCGGGCGGCCGGTATCGGCGGCGGCAAGGCTCGTCCGGCTGCTGCGGGCAAGGACGCGGCCTGATGGGCGGCCGGATGAACGGCGGACGCGCGGCGGCGGTCACCCTGCCGGTCGACATGACGGCACGCGCTTCGTTCCGGCCGTTCCGCGACTCCTCCCCGGTGTTCACGGTGGCGGCGGGTCGGCTGGTGGTCCGCCTGGTGCTGCCGGAGCGGCTGACGGCTGGTGATGTGGAGTTCGCGCGGCGGCTGGCCGATCAGGCGTCGGCGTATGCGGCCGAGGTCGAACGGCGGTACGGCGCTCGCTCGTCGTCGCGGTCGGCGGGCGGGTCGGGTAAGGGGCGTGCGGCATGAGCGACGCCTACAGCTACACCACGGTCGTGGTCGACCCGGACGGCACGTCGCGGATCTCGGTGAGCCTGCGCCCGGACGACGACATGAGCGTCGTGTGCCCCACGGGCCGTGATCGGGCGCAGATCTCGGTGTCGCACGCCGCCGCGCACGTCCTCATCGGTCCGGCGGCCCCGGAGGCACCGACGGCGGAGGACGTGCGGGTGGCGCGCAAGCTCGCCGAGTCGTTCGCCGTCTACGCGGCCGAGGTCGAGCGGTTGCACGCGGCGGCGCAGCGGGCCGTGGTGTCCGATTCGCCGGCGGCCTGACCAGTAAGGCGGGGCGGCTGGAGCTGGTACCTCCGGCCGCCCCTGTCTCTCCCCTTCTGACCTGCTCGGAGAAGAGGTGATCCATCATGGCATGGGAGTTCCGCAAGCTCGGGCCTGGTGAGAACGTCGCGGTGGAGGCGTCGGGCGATCCGTTCGCGCCGCCCAAGTGGGCGCCTCCGGTGTGGCACATGCCTGAGGGCCTGGTGCTGCTCGTCAACGCGCTGCGGGGCGTGCTGGCCCTGGTGGCGTTCGTGGTGCGCAACATCGTCCCGTTGTCGTTGGCCGGTGGCCTGGCCTGGCTCGGTCAGCGGTACGGCTGGCGTCTGCCGGTGGGGCTGGTGGTGATGGCGGGGGCGGGCCTGGGCGGCTGGTGGGCGGCCGACCGTGCCTCGTTCCTGCGGTGGGTCGGCTGGCCGGTCCTGTCCCGCTGGCGCCTGGTGCGCGTGTACCGGCGCGACTGGCAACCGGTCATGGTGACGGCGGGTCTGTCGCGCACGCATAAGCGGCGTGAGTACCTGCCTGCGATCGTCAAGGTGCGGTCCGGGCCGACCACGGATCGCGTCCTGGTGCGGATGCTCAAGGGGCAGGCTCCCGATGCCTGGGAGGCGGTGACGGCGAACCTGGCGCACGGGTTCGGCGCAACCCTGTGCCGCGTCCGGGGCGGTGATCGTCCGGGCCGTGTCTGGCTGGAGTTCGTCCGCAAAGACGCACTCGCTACCCCGATTCCCGCGCTGCCCCTCTGCGAGGATCCGGCGGCGGTGGACCTGACGGGGGTGGTGATCGGGCGGTGTGAGGATGGCGGGCCGTGGCGGCTGCGGCTGCTGGGAACGCATGTGCTGGTCGCCGGGGCCACCGGGGCCGGTAAGGGGTCGGTGCTGTGGTCCATCGTGCGGGCGCTGCTGCCGCTGATGCGCGCGGGCCTGGTGGAGGTGTGGGCGATCGATCCCAAGCGCATGGAGTTGTCCTATGGGCGGGCGCTGTTCGAACGCTACGGCCGGTACTCCGATGACCCGGACGGCGGCATGGTGGAGCTGCTGGAGGCGGCCGCGCGGGACATGAACACCCGGGCCGCACAGTTCGCGGGCAAGGTCCGGTCCTTCACCGCGAGCCACGAGTACCCGTTCCGGGTCGTGATCGTGGATGAGCTGGCGTTCCTGACGGCCTACTGCCCGTCCAAGGATCTGCGGCGGCGGGCGGAGTCGGCGCTTGCCATCCTCACCTCACAGGGCCGGTCGGTCGGGTACTGCGTGATCGGGGCGCAGCAGGACGCACGCAAAGAGGTCAACAACCTGCGCAACCTGTTCCCCACCCGGATAGCGCTGCGCCTCGACGAGGACGAACAGGTTGACATGGTGCTGGGCGACGGGTCCCGCGACCGTGGCGCCTACGCCGACAAGATCAGCCCGATTCCCCGGATCGGTGCCGGGGTGGGGTTCGTCCGGCTGGAGACCTCCCCTGACCCGGTGCGGGTGCGGGCGGGCTACGTCTCCGACGACGACATCGACGCGATGGTCGTGATGGCCCTGGGCTCCCCGGACGGCGAGACCGGATCGGAGGCGGCGTGACCGGAACACTCCCCCTGTTCGGGCAAGGGCCGGACACGCCTCCCGCTGATGTGCCGGTCAAGACGTTGCCTCCGCTGGCTCCTCAAGTCGTGGAAGCGGTCGCCATCGAACATGGCGTGTGCATCCGGCCCGTCCCGATGCGGCGGGTCGACCTGGAGACCGGTGAGACACAGATCGTCTCCGTGCCCTGCGGTCACACCCTGGCCTCGGTGTGTCCACCGTGCGCGGAAAGCAAGCGGCGGCTACGTGCCCAGCAATGCCGCGAGGGCTGGCACCTGGACCGTGAACCGGTCATTGAGCGGGCCGACCCGGACGCCGAACAACGTCACCTTGTCGAGCTGCGAGCGCAGGCACAGGCGCGCCGCGACCAGGCGGCCGACGACGGTACGGCCCTGGGTGAGGATGTGGCCTTCTGGGATCGGCTCATCGGCGAACTCGACCACGAGATCGCGCGTTCCGGGGTGGCGGGCAGCCTCAAGACGGCCGGGGACGGTGAGCAGACCAAGCGGCGTACCCGTTCCACGCGGCGGCGTCAGGACGTGGCCGACCTTCCTCGTCGGCCGGTGGACGCTCGCACGGTCGGCAAGGTCTACACCGGACGCGACGGGACCACGTTCCGGCCGTCGCTGTTCCTGACGCTCACCCTGGACTCCTACGGCCGCGTCAACAGCGACGGGACGCCCGTTGATCCGGCCACCTACGATTACCGGCGGGCCGCCCGGGACGCGATCCACTTCGGCAAGCTCATCGATCGGTTCGTGCAGAACCTTCGCCGGTTCGTCGGTTTCGACGTGCAGTACTTCGCGACCGTGGAACCGCAACGGCGGCTCGCTCCCCACCTGCACATGGCGATTCGCGGGACGATCTCCCGCGCCGAATTGCGCCAAGTCGTGGCCGCGACCTATCACCAGGTGTGGTGGCCCCCGACCGATCGCGTCGTCTACTCCGGGGAGAATCTGCCGGTCTGGCACGAATCCCCGGACGGCTCCGGCGGCACCTACGTTGATCCTCGCACCGGGGAAGTACTGCCGACCTGGGATGACGCGCTTGACGCCCTCGACCAGGACGACGACGCGCAACCCCTGCACGTGGTGCGGTTCGGGCGGCAGATCGACGCACAGGGCGTCATGGCCGGAACCCCTGAGGCCAACCGGCGCATCCGCCACTACCTCACCAAGTACCTCACCAAGAGCATCAGCGAATGCCACCAAGCCGAGACCGACCGTCAGCGTGCCCACGTCGAACGGCTGGCCGAGGAACTGCGCTATGAGCCGTGCTCGCCGACGTGCGCGAACTGGCTGCGCTACGGCGTCCAGCCCAAGAACCCCCGGCGCGGCCTGGTCCCGGGCTTCTGCAAGGGCAAAGCGCACCGACGCGAACACCTGGGCTACGGCGGACGCCGTGTCCTGGTCTCGCGCAAGTGGTCCGGCAAGACCCTGGCCGACCACAAGGCCGACCGCGTGGCTTGGGTGCTCGCGCGTCTGGCTGAGGCCGGGATTTCGGCAACGGGGCCGGCGGCCGGTGATCGCCGGTTCCTGTGGGAACGCGCTGGGCCTGGTGATCCGGACGTCAAACCCGCTCACCATCGGCTGCTGCTGCTGATCGATGAACGCGTCACCCGGCGGCGACAGCTCAACGAGGCACTGACCGAACTTTCGGCAACTGCGGAGGCTGCGTGATGGGGAGTGTGTCGGCGCTGCCGGAACCGAAGCTACTGACCGTTCCCGAGGTCATGTCGGCGCTGCGGCTGAGTCGGTTCAAGGTCTATGACCTGATCCGTTCCGGCGAACTGGAGTCCATCACGATCGGTCGGGCTCGCCGTGTGCCTGCCGATGCCCTCGACGCATTCATCGCACAGCTCAGAGAGGACGCGGCCTGATGGCGGAGCGTAAGACCAACAAGCGGCGCCCGAACGGTGAGGGCACGATCTTTCAGCGGAAAGACGGCCGTTGGGCGGGTGAGGTGTACGTCCTGACGACGGAAGGCACCTTCAAGCGCATCACCGTATACGGCAGGGCTCGCGAGGATGTGCACAAGAAGATCGTCGAAGCTCAGCAGAAGTCGAGTCGGGGTATCCCGGTCGCTGACAAGCCGTGGAAGCTGGGCGATTACCTCGACTACTGGCTTGAGCACGTCGTACGCCCCGCCAAGCGATGGAACACCTACAAGAAGTATGAACAGACGGTGCGGCTGTATCTCAAGCCGGGTCTCGGCAAACAGCGTCTAGACCGTCTCCGCGTCGCCAAAGTACAGGCGTTCCTCAACGGGCAGATCAAGGCCGGTCACTCTGTGGCACAGGTCCACATCATGCGCATGGTCCTGGGCGCGGCGCTAACCCGTGCTATGCGTGAGGAACTGGTGACGGTGAACGTCGCCCGCCTGACCACGCTTCCCCCGGTGCCGTCGCAGAAGATCAAGCCGTGGACGGTGGACGAAGCGCGGGCCTTCCTCGCTGCTGCTCGGGATGATCCGCTGTACCCGGCGTTCGTCCTGATGCTCGTGTACGGGCTGCGGCGGGGTGAGGTGCTCGGGCTGGGCTGGGATGACCTGGACATGGATGACGACGTGATCGGGGTCCGCTGGCAGTTGCAGCGGGTAGACGGTCAGCTCACCCGGACCGTGGTCAAGACGGAAGCCGGGCGGAGGGACCTGCCCATGCTGCCGATCGTCCGGGAAGCGTTCATCGACCTGGCCGGACAGCAGATGCAGGCCAAGCGCAGGGCGGGCGAGGATTGGCAGGAAACCGGCCTGGTCTTCACCACTCGGACGGGCCGCCCGATCGAACCGCGCAACCTGGCTCGCACCTTCGAACGCATCTGCACTCGCGCGGGGCTCCGGCGAATCCGCCTGCACGACCTTCGGCACACTACGGCGTCACTGCTCAAGCGGCTCGGCGTCCCCCCGAGCGACGCGAAAGAGATCCTCGGTCACGCGCGCATCGCCGTGACGCTGGAGATCTACACGCACGGCGACAACGAGGATCACCGGTCGGGGCTCGGCAAGATCGCAGGGGAGTTGTTCGGGACGGCGGAAAGCTGAGTCGTTGCTGTCACCGTTGCTGTCAAAAGCCCCCGTCGGGATTCCGGCGGGGGCTTTGAGCTGGTGGGCGTAGATGGACTTGAACCATCGACCTCATCCTTATCAGGGATGCGCTCTAACCGACTGAGCTATACGCCCGAGGGGGTCGCCGTCCGTGCGGCGTACCGAGAGACTACCCCATCGCGCGGCGCGACCGGTAATCAGTTCGGCGGACGGCGGACCCCGACGCTACTCGGCCTCCTTGAGGGTGACCTCCACGCCTCCCACCAGATCGGCGACCAGGTTGTAGATGACCGAGCCGACCGTGGACAGGGCGGTGACCAGCAGCACGTTCAGCGCGCCGACCAGCAGCGTGTAGGTGAAGACGCGGGTGAAGGAGAACCAGCTGCCGGCGTCCAGGCCGCCGCTCGTCTCGCCCTGCTGGCGGGTCAGGTCGTTGACCGTGTCGCTGATCGCCGAGAACACGCCCAGGCCGGACAGGATCACGTACAGGACGACCACCGCGACCAGCAGGACGATGAAGCAGACCAGCGACATCATGAAGCTGAACTTCATGACCGACCACGGTTCGAGCCGGGCCAGCTGCAGCTGGGCCTTGCGGGTCGGCCGGCCCGCCGCGGCAGGCGCGCCGGCCTGCGGAGCTCCGGGCGCACCGGGAGCGGCGGGCGCCGCCCCCTGCGGGGCACCAGGCGTCGCACCGGCCCCGGCCACCGGCGTGGCGGCCGGGCCCGTGCCGGAGCCCTTACGGTCCTTGACGCCGGTTCCGGTGAAGCCCGAGCCCGCGGGACGGCCGGCCGGCTGGTCGGCCCCCGAACCGCCCGGCTCGACGGGCTTGATCCAGCCGTCGACGGTCGTGTCGTCCGTGACCGGCGCGATCTTGGTGTCGTCCTTGGTGGCGCGCAGGTCCGGCCGGGTCTCGTCGGACACCGGCGTGTCGGGGATGTTCACTTTCGCCTCGTCCCGATCGGGCCGCGCCGAGGCGGCCGAGGTCTTTTTGCCGCCCCCGGACGCCGAAGAGGAGCCGGACGAAGAGCCGGGGGAGGAGCCGGACGCCTTTCCCTTGCTCTTACCGGGCTGGGTGCTCACGTCTCCTCCTGGGCTGCGGGCCTACGGACGTCACTCACTCTCGCTCTCCTCGCCGCCGTTTCCGGCGTCCGAGTCCTCCATGGACTCTACGTTCCGCGCGATCGCGACGACGCTGTCCCCGTCGGCGAGGTTCATGAGGCGCACGCCCATGGTCTGCCGCCCCGATTGCTTGACCTCGGCCGCGCTGGTACGGATCACGCCACCGTTGGAGGTCATGGCGAACACTTCGTCGTCCGGGCCGACCATCAGAGCGCCGACCAACCTCCCGCGCGTTTGCACGATCTTAGCGGTGAGGACGCCCTTTCCCCCACGACCTTGGACAGGGTATTGGCCCACAGGAGTGCGCTTGGCGTAGCCGCCTTCGGTGGCCACCAGGACGTCGTGCGTGTCGTCCTGGACGACCAGCATGTTGAGGACCTCGTGGTCGCCGTCGAACCGCATGCCGATGACGCCGCTGGTGGCACGGCCCATCGGACGCAGCGACTCGTCGTCGGCGCGGAACCGGATGGCCTGCGCGCCGGTCGAGACCATCAGCAGGTCGTCCTCGGGCCGCACCAGCCGGGCGGAGATCACCTCGTCGCCCTCGGCCAGGTTGATGGCGATGATGCCGCCGCTGCGGGGCGAGTCGAAGTCGCGCAGCGGCGACTTTTTGACCTTGCCCTGCTTGGTGGCCAGCACCAGGTAGGGCGCGACGTCGTAGTCGCGCAGGTCCATGACCTGGGCGATGTGCTCGTCCGGCTGGAAGGCCAGCAGGTTGGCGACGTGCTGGCCGCGCGAGTCGCGGCCGCCGTCGGGCAGCTCGTAGGCCTTCGCCCGGTACACCCGGCCCTTGTTGGTGAAGAACAGGATCCAGTGGTGGGTGGTGGTGACGAAGAACTGGTCGACGATGTCGTCCTGCTTGAGCTGCGCGCCGCGCACGCCCTTGCCGCCCCGCCGCTGCGCGCGGTACAGGTCGGTCTTGGTGCGCTTGGCGTAGCCGCCGCGGGTGATGGTGACGACCACGTCCTCCTCGGCGATCAGGTCCTCGTAGGACACGTCGCCGTCGAAGGGGATGATCTGGGTGCGCCGCTCGTCGCCGTACTTCTCGACGATCGGGGCCAGCTCCTCGCCGACGATCCGGCGCTGCCGCTCGGGCGAGCCGAGGATGTCGTTGTAGTCGGCGATCTCGGCCATGAGCCGGTCGTACTCGTCGGTGATCTGCTGGCGCTCCAGGGCGGCCAGCTTGCGCAGCTGCATGTCCAGGATGGCCTGCGCCTGGACCTCGTCGATCTCCAGCAGGTTCATCAGGCCCTGCTGGGCGTCCTGCGCCGAGGGGGAGCGCCGGATCAGCGCGATGACCTCTTCGATCCGGTCCAGCGCGCGGAGCAGGGCGCGCAGGATGTGGGCGCGCTCCTCGGCCTTGCGCAGCAGGAACCGGGTGCGGCGGACGATGACGTCGATCTGGTGCGCCACCCAGTGCCGGACGAACTGGTCGAGGCGCAGCGTGCGCGGCACCCCGTCGACCAGCGCCAGCATGTTGGCGCCGAACGTCTCCTGCAGCTGGGTGTGCTTGTACAGGTTGTTCAGGACGACCTTGGCGACCGCGTCCCGCTTCAGCACGATCACCAGGCGCTGGCCGGTGCGGCCGGACGTCTCGTCGCGGACGTCGGCGACGCCGTCGAGCTTGCCCTCCTTCACCAGCTCGGCGATCTTGAGCGCGAGGTTGTCCGGGTTGACCTGGTAGGGCAGCTCGGTGACGACCAGGCAGGTGCGGCCCTGGATCTCCTCGACCTCGACGACGGCGCGCATGGTGATCGAGCCGCGGCCGGTGCGGTAGGCGTCCTCGATGCCCTTGCGGCCGACGATCAGGCCGCTGGTGGGGAAGTCGGGCCCCTTGATCCGCTCGATGAGGGCTTCGAGCAGCTCCTCGTCGCCGGCGTCGTAGTTGTCCAGGTACCACTGGACGCCGTCGGCGACCTCGCGCAGGTTGTGCGGGGGGATGTTGGTGGCCATCCCGACCGCGATGCCCGCCGACCCGTTGACCAGCAGGTTCGGGTAGCGGGACGGCAGCACGCCCGGCTCGGACGAGCGACCGTCGTAGTTGGGGGAGAAGTCGACGGTCTCCTTGTCGATGTCGCGCAGCAGCTCCATCGCCAGCGGCGCCATGCGGCACTCGGTGTACCGCATGGCCGCGGCGGGGTCGTTGCCGCGCGAGCCGAAGTTGCCGTTGCCGTCGACGAGCGGGTAGCGCATCGCCCACGGCTGCGCCAGGCGCACCAGCGCGTCGTAGATGGCCGAGTCGCCGTGGGGGTGGTAGTTCCCCATGACGTCGCCGACGACGCGGGCGCACTTGAAGTAGCCGCGGTCGGGCCGGTAGCCGCCGTCGTACATCGCGTACAGCACCCGCCGGTGCACCGGCTTGAGCCCGTCGCGGACTTCGGGCAGCGCGCGGGACACGATGACCGACATCGCGTAGTCGAGATAGCTGCGCTGCATCTCGACCTGGATGTCGACCGGCTCGATCCGCTCTGGCCGCCCCCCGCCTTCGGTGGTCACGTCCGTCACTGTCTAAGACCTCTTCTACTGGGTGAAGTACGGTCGGCGCTCGGCCCGCACGCCCGGCCCGCCGCCGACCCGGGGCCGCCTGCCCCCGAGGCTCGTGGCCCCTGTGTCGTCCGTCCGTCCCGGGGCACGCCGCCGCGCGCGCTTGCGTTCGCGGCGGGTCGCGGGGTCTCGCCGCCACGCGCCCATCGCGGACGTTCCGCGTGCGGCACCGCGCCGGGGGCCGGGGCACCGGCCCGGCCGTGGGAGCGGCCGGACGCGGGCTCTGCAGGCGGACCCGGACGGGACCGGAGGGACGGCGAGGAAACCATCAGATGTCGAGGAAGCGCACGTCCTTGGCGTTGCGCTGGATGAACTCGCGGCGCGGTTCGACGTCCTCGCCCATGAGGACGCTGAACAGCTCGTCGGCCTGGGCGGCGTCGTCGAGGGTGACCTGGAGCAGGACGCGGTTGTCTGGGTCCATGGTGGTCTCCCACAGCTCGTTGGCGTTCATCTCGCCCAGACCCTTGAAGCGCTGCACCTGGTCGCGGGGGCGGGGGTCGCGCTTGCCGGCGGCGATGCCCGCCTCGATGATCGCGTCGCGCTCCCGGTCGGAGTAGGCGTAGTCGACGTCCGTGCCGCGGGCGTCCCACTTGATCTTGTAGAGCGGCGGCTGGGAGAGGTAGACGTGCCCGGCCTCGATGAGCGGCTTCATGAACCGGAACAGCAGCGTCAGCAGCAGCGTGTTGATGTGGTGGCCGTCGACGTCGGCGTCCGACATCAGGATGATCTTGTGGTACCGCAGCTTGGAGATGTCGAACTCGTCGTGCACCCCGGTGCCGAGCGCGGTGATGATCGCCTGGACCTCGTTGTTCTTGAGGATCTTGTCGATCCGCGCCTTCTCGACGTTCAGGATCTTGCCGCGGATCGGCAGGATCGCCTGGTAGTGCGGGTTGCGGCCGCCCTTGGCCGAACCGCCCGCCGAGTCGCCCTCCACGATGTACAGCTCGGACCGGCTGGGGTCGGTGGACTGGCAGTCGGCCAGCTTGCCCGGCAGCGACGTGCTCTCCAGCAGGCTCTTGCGGCGGGTCAGGTCGCGCGCCTGCCGCGCGGCGATGCGGGCCCGCGCCGCCTGGGTGGCCTTGTTGATGATCTCCTTGGCCTCGCCCGGGTTGCGCTCGAACCAGTCGCGCAGGTGCTCGTGACAGGCCTTCTGGACGAACGACCGGGCCTCGGTGTTGCCGAGCTTGGTCTTGGTCTGCCCCTCGAACTGCGGATCGGCCAGCTTGATCGAGATGATCGCGGTGAGGCCCTCGCGGATGTCCTCGCCGGTGAGGTTGTCGTCCTTGTCCTTCAGGAGCTTCTGCTCCTTGGCGTACCGGTTGACGATCGCGGTGAGCGCCGCCCGGAAGCCCTCCTCGTGCGTACCGCCCTCGGCCGTGTTGATCGTGTTGGCGAAGGTGTGCACCGACTCGGAGTACGAGGAGTTCCACTGCATGGCGATCTCGACCGACATGCCCTCGGTGTCGTCGCCGAAGTAGATCACCGAGTCGTGGACGGCGTCCTTCTTGCTGTTGATGTAGCGGACGAAGTCCTCGATGCCGCCCTCGTAGTGGAAGCGGACGACGTGGGGCTCGCCGTTGATGTGGTCGGGCCGCTCGTCCCGCAGCGTGATGGAAAGGCCCCGGTTGAGGAAGGCCATCTCCTGCATCCGCCGCGACAGCGTCTCGAAGTTCCACTTGGTGGTCTCGAAGATCTCCGGGTCCGGCCAGAAGGTGATCGTGGTGCCGGTCTCGTCGGTCGGCTCGCCCTTGGCCAGCGGCGCCTCGGCACCGCGCCAGGTGTAGGCCTGCCGCCACACGTGCCCGTCCCGCCTGACCTCGGCCTCCAGCCGGGTGGACAGCGCGTTCACCACCGCCGAGCCGACACCGTGCAGACCGCCGGAGACCGCGTACGACTTGCCGTCGAACTTGCCTCCCGCGTGCAGGGTGGTGAGCACCAGCTCGATGGCGGGGCGCTTCTCCACCGGGTGCTCGCCCACGGGGATGCCGCGGCCGTTGTCGTAGACGCGGACGCCGCCGTCCGCCAGCAACGTGACCTCGATGGTGTCGGCGTAGCCGGCGAGGGCCTCGTCGACGGAGTTGTCGACGATCTCATAGACGAGATGATGGAGTCCGCGTTCACCGGTGGTCCCGATGTACATGCCGGGGCGTTTGCGTACCGCCTCCAGCCCTTCGAGGACAGTGATCGAACTAGCGTCGTACGCCAAAGGAGATCCTCCTGCCGGGGACGCTCGCCGTCCCGCGCTCGCGGGGAACGCGGTGTGCCCCGTAACACACGTAAGGGCGCCCTTCTCCAACCCACATCGCGGGGCCCTGGCCCGATCGACCGGCGGCCGATGCGCGGCAGGACCGTTCACGTGCTCCATACGTCGGAGGGGAGCCGGGCGACCCGTGACGGCGCAGCATCCTGAACCCACCGCCATTCTACCGGCTGGTCTGACAAAAAGAGGCACTCACGGGCGCTGTGTGCGCGTGTGGCGGCCCAGCGGGCGAGGAGACACATCCCCCCATTCGGCCGGGGGTGTCATCTGGCCTACGGGGAACTGGCAGCGGATGCGAGCATTACGTGTTCCGAACACATGTTCGGCCGCAGTCGGCGCCTCCGTCGACGGTATGCGGCGAGACCGGGTGGTCCTGCCTCCGTCCTGGGCTGGTCCGGCGGACGGCCCGCCGAGCCCGCGGGTACTCGCACCAACGGCGGGGCCGGACCCGCGACAAGGCCGAACCTAACCCCCGCCGCCGACACTCTCGGCTCGTGTTTTGACGTCTCCGGGGCCACCTCTCGTTCACCGCCTCGGCCACAGATTCCGCACGGTTTCGTCACAGGCCGCCTCACCGGCTCAGCGCGCCCGGGCCCGGCCCCATCCGCTCCTCCCCGAACACCTACCCGCGCCCCATCCACAAGCAGTGGACAACGCCGCACGCCCCGGGACGCGCCCCTCACCGTCGTCCCGTCCCCCCGCGCGCCAGGCGTCCAACCCAGGCGCCCCCGCCGTCTGCCAGACCTACCGCAGGTCCAGCCACACCCCAGCGGGACGGGCGCCACCGCGCGGCCCGCCCGTTACGGACGGAGAATGTGATTCTGGCGGGCTGGAAGCACGCGCCGGCCGCCGACGGGTGAGGACTGCCGCAACGTGTGGAAGACGCGCCGCAGAGCGGCCGCCCCGCAAACCTCGCCTCGCCAAGCGACAGCCGCACCGACGTGTTGAGCCGACCGACCTCAGGCCGTCGCCGCGAAGGTCCGGCCGGATCGCCTACGTGCTGGGGCTGAACACCCAGGGTCCACAGCGTGCCGGCCGCTGCGACCACGCCACCGGCCGCCCGATCCGCCGATGCGTCCCCCGCACCGCGGGCGACCGTCCCAGTTCGGATCGCGGCCATCTGCGCAAACACCGTCGTCGACTACTTGCACCGAGATCCTGCCGGACGAGACCAAGGAATCGGCCGCCGCGTTCTGGGCTTGTGCATGGGCGTTCTCCACCGCCGACGTCGCCCACATGCGCGCCCGCGCCTACCGCACGGCCGCACACTGAAACCGCACGAACCACCGCTGCCTTATCGCACCCCGCCAGCCGCGTTCCAGACCTAGGCAGCGGTGCCGCGCGTCGGGGGTACTGCGGTGGTGGTCAGCGGACGCGCCAGGTGCCCGGGCGGCGCGGGCCCGAGGACGGCCCCACCACCTTGACGCGGCGTACGGTCCCGTGCCCGAGTTCCTCGTTCAGGCGCCTGACGAGGGTCGCCGACAGAAGGCGCAACTGGGTCGCCCAGGTGGTGGAGTCGGCGACGACCGTCAGTTCGCCGTCCTCGAAGCGTTCGGGACGGGTGTGCTCGGCAAGTTCCTGGCCGACGATGCCGGGCCAGTTGCCGAACACGCCGCCGACCGCGGCGCGCTGCTCCCACCCCCGGTAGGCCAGCAGTTCACGGATGGCCGCGCCGAACGCCTTGGGGTCGCCGCCCCGCCCCGGCTCCCGCAGCCGTACGGGACGTTGCGCCTTGCGCTGGCCGCCCCCCTGTCCCGGCACCGAGCCGCGCTTACGGGCATCCGCCTTGGCTTGGGCCAGGGCCTGGCGCGCCAGTTCTATCCCCGACTTGGCGGGGGGCTTCGGCGGTTGCGGGGGCGGCGCGGGGTTCTCGCCGTCCGGCTCCGCCTGGTTGTGCACATCCTGTGGATGATCGCTCATGTCGGCTCCCCTGCGGGCCGCCGCGGTGCGCCCGTCCGGACGTCATGCCGGGGTCACCTTGCCGTCGGACACGGCGAACGAGGCGCCGGTCAGCTCGTCCGGGACGTCGGCGGGCACGGCGGCGGTGATGAGGACCTGCTCGGCCGGGGCGACCATCTCGGCCAGGCGGCTGCGGCGGCCGGCGTCGAGCTCGGCGAACACATCGTCCAAGATCAGTACGGGGTCGTCGCCGTCGGCGCGCAGCAGCTCGTAGGCGGCCAGCCGCAGTCCCAGGGCCAGCGACCAGGACTCGCCGTGGCTGGCGTAGCCGCGCGCGGGCAGGTCCCCCAGCCGGATCAGAAGCTCGTCCCGGTGCGGGCCGACGAGGCTGATCCCTCGTTCCAGTTCCTGGCGGCGTGTCTCGTTCAGCGCCTTGAGCAACGCCTCGGCCAGTTGTGCACGGTCTGTGGACAACTCGACGTCGCCCAAGGAGCACTTGTAGGTGAGACCGGCCGCGCCACCGGACGGGGCCAGGGCCTCGTAGGCGCGGGCCATGAACGGGCGCAGCGCGGCGACGAGGTCGAGCCGGGCCGCGAGGAGCTCGGCGCCGGTGCGGGCGAGGTGGGAGTCCCACACGTCCAGGGTGGCCAGGACCTCGGGGCCCGGGGCGCGCCTGTGGGCGGCCGCCGATTTCAACAGGGCGTTGCGTTGCTTGAGGACGCGTTCGTAGTCGGAGCGCACCCCCGCGAACCGGGGGGCGCGGGCCGTCAGCAGCTCGTCCAGGAACTTGCGCCGCTCCCCAGGGTCGCCTTTGACCAGAGCCAGGTCTTCGGGGGCGAACAGGACCGTCCGCAGCATCCCCAGGATCTCGCGCGGCCTGGGGACGGGGGCGCGGTTGAGCCTGGCCCGGTTCGCCTTGCCCGGGTTGATCTCCAGCTCGATCAGGGCCTTGCGGTCGTCCCGTACCACTCCGGCGCGCACGATGGCCCGGGGCGCGCCCTGCCTGACGAGGGGGGCGTCCGTGGCGACGCGGTGGCTGCCGTGGGTGGACACGTAGGCGACGGCTTCCACGAGGTTGGTCTTGCCCTGCCCGTTGGGGCCCACGAACGCGCTGACTCCCGGCTCAAGCGCCACCTCGGCGGTGGCGTACGAACGGAAGTCTTGGAGCGAAAGGTGGGCGACGTGCACGGGACACGAGCGTAGAGCCTCCTGCGGGCCGCGTCCGCCACGGCGTGTCTCCCACAGCCGCCCCATGGTTGTCCACAGGGCTGTGGACAACCATGGGTGCGCGGGGGATACGTCCGGGGATCAGACGGCGGGCGGTGTCACGTCGGCGCCGGGGGAGTCGGCGCCCTTGGCGCTCTCCACGGCGTGGCCGCCGAACTGGTTGCGCAGCGCCGCCACGACCTTCATCGCGGGGGAGTCCTGCTGGCGGGAGGCGAACCGCGCGTACAGCGACGCGGTGATGGCGGGCAGCGGGACGGCGTGGTCGACGGCGGCCTGCACCGTCCACCGGCCCTCACCGGAGTCCTGGGCGTAGCCGCGGATCTCGTCCAGGTGCGGGTCGTCGGCCAGCGCCCGGTTCATCAGGTCCAGCAGCCAGGAGCGGATGACCGTGCCCTCCTGCCAGCTGCGGAACGTCTCCGGGACGTTGGTGACGATGTCGCTGGCCTCGATCAGCTCGTAGCCCTCGCCGAAGGCCTGCATCATCGCGTACTCGATGCCGTTGTGGACCATCTTGACGAAGTGCCCGGCGCCGATCCGGCCGGCGTGCACGAAGCCGTACTCGCCCTCCGGCTTGAGCGTCTCGAAGATCGGCATCAGCCGCTTCACGTGCTCGTCGTCGCCGCCGACCATCAGGGCGTAGCCGTTCTCCAGCCCCCACACGCCGCCGCTGACGCCGCAGTCGAGGAAGCCGATGCCCTTCTCGCCCAGCTCCGTGCCGTGCCGCTGGTCGTCCACATAGTGCGAGTTGCCGCCGTCGACGACGATGTCCCCGGACTGCAGCACTTCCCCCAGCCTGTGGATGGTGTCGTGGGTCGGCTGCCCCGCCGGGACCATCACCCACACCGCCCGCGGCGGGGTGAGCCGTTCGACCAGCTCCTCCAGCGACCCGACATCGCTGAGGTCGGGGTTGCGGTCGTAGCCGACGACCGTGTGGCCGCCGCGCCGCAGGCGCTCGGCCATGTTCCCGCCCATCCTGCCGAGGCCGATGATCCCCAGCTCCATGCTCCAACTCTCCCTGTCGCGTTCGGCTCGTCCGCCTTCGGCGCGCCCCGCACCCGCCCGTCCGCGGGCCCCGGCCACCCGGGCCGGGCGGCCCGCTCCGTCCACAGGCGGTGGACGGCCCGCGCGGCCCGGGACGTGCTCCCGACGTCGTCCCGTGGCCGCGGCAGGCATCCGACGGCCCGTGCTCGGACCCGTGACGCGGTTCGTCCCGGTATGACCGTGCCCGCGTGCCCTGGGCCCAACCCATGGCGGCGTGGCACGTCCCGTGCGAACCGCCCACCGAACGACCGGGCGGCGGCCGGGGACGCGCCGGTCGTGCGAGCGTTGGGCCCCTTCGCGCGCTCTGGCGTGGACTGACTGATTCGCTGCTCTTCCGGGTGTGAGGCTACGACTGCGCGAGACGGACCGATACGCCGCCCCCGGTGCCGCACGCGGCCCGACCGGCCGACGGGTCACTCCGGCCACGCTCCGGCGCCGCCGGCCGGGCCGCCCGGAGGCGCAGCGAACCGCCGAACGCTCAGCCGGACAGCCGGACCGGCATGATCAGGTACCGGTAGTTGGGGTCGGCCCCCTCCTCCGGCGGCTTGCCGGTGAGCACGGCGGGCTTGGTCGGCGTGGTGAAAGACAGCCTCGCCACGTCCGAGCCGATCGCAGACAGCCCGTCCAGCAGGAACCCGGGGTTGAAGGCGATGTCGATGTCCTCGCCCTCCAGCGTGGCCTCCAGCGCCTCCACGGCCTGCGCCTCGTCGCCGGTGCCCGCCTCCAGGACGACCTCGCCCTGCCGGAACGACAGCCGCACCGGCGTGTTGCGCTCGGCCACCAGCGACACGCGCTTGACCGCCTCGATGAACGGGGACGTCTGCACCTCGGCGAGCCCGGCGTACTCGCTCGGCAGCAGCGAGCGGTACTTGACGAAGTCGCCGTCCAGCAGCCGGGAGGTGGTGCGGCGGCCGCCGCCCGCGAACCCGATCATCCCCTCGCCGGTGCCGCCCGCGCCGCCCAGCGCGATCGACACCTCGGCGCCCGCGGTCAGCGACTTGGCCGTGTCGGCTAGGGTCTTGGCCGGCACCAGGGCCACCGCCGAGAAGTCCGGCCGCTCGGGCTTCCAGTGCAGCTCCCGCACGGCCAGCCGGTAGCGGTCGGTGGAGGCCAGCGTGACGGTCTCGCCCTCGATCTCCACCCGGACGCCGGTGAGCATCGGGATCGTGTCGTCCCGGCCCGCGGCGATGGCGACCTGGCCGACGGCGGCGGCGAACTCGTCGCTGCCCACCGAGCCCGCCGCCGGCGGCATCTCCGGCAGCGTCGGGTAGTCCTCCACCGGCATGGTCAGCAGGGTGAACTTCGCGCTGCCGCAGCGCAGCATCACCTTGGCGCCGTCCGTGCTCACCTCCACAGGCTGTGGAGGCAGGCTGCGCGAGATCTCCGCCAGCAGCCGCCCCGACACCAGCGCGGTGCCCGGCTCCTCGGTGTCGATGTCGGTGCTGACCTGCGCCGACACCTCGTAGTCGAATGCCGACAGGGTCAGCCGGTCGGCGGCCTGGATGTGCATGCCCGCCAGCACGGGCACCGGCGGCCGGACCGGAAGGGTCCGTGCCGTCCAGGCCACGGCGTCGGCCAGGGCGTCTCTGTCGATGCGGAACTTCACAAGTACCCGCCTCCTGCAGGTTTCGGACTAGGGGTGAGGTGGAAGAGATCGTTCTGACTGCGCGCCCGGGGCTCGGCATCCCCAGGCCCTGAGTTGAGATGAGTTTTCTCTTGGGAAGTACATAGGGAAGTACTCGTCATAGGGGCCGTGGATAGTGTGGACAACCCGCGTTTTCCCAGGTGGCGGCGGGGATTTTTGTCCACCGCGGCTGTGTGCGGCGGCTGTGTACGACGGCGCGGCCTGAGGATGAAGGGATTGTCCCCACACGCCGTCCTCAACTCATCCCCCGGTTGTCCACGGGTTTTCCCCAGGTTGTCCCGGCCCCGCGCGTCCCCGAGGCGTCCGACGGAAGATCGGGCGACGCGCGTCCCCAGGCCGTCCCCAGGAATTCCCCAGGTTGTCCACGGGGTCATCCCCAGGGGGCCGGTCGGCCGTCCCCAACAATCCCCAACTTGTCCACGCATCGTCCTCAGGTTCTCCGCAAGTTATCCCAGGGGTTATCCACGGGAATCCCCAAGGTTTTCCACAGGCTGTGGGTAACGGGGATTCGCATCGAGGGGCTGGTCGTCCGATTTGCGACGCCCGCACCGGCCGCCGCGCCCCCGCCCCGCCGAGGCTCGCAGGCGCCCGGCGGGCCGCCGGTCAGCGTTGGCGGGCCTGGTGCTTGATCCGTCCCGTCAGCTCCGTGACCTGGTTGTATATCGCGCGACGCTCCGCCATCAGGGCCCGGATCTTGCGCTCGGCGTGCATCACGGTGGTGTGGTCGCGGCCGCCGAACTGCTGTCCGATCTTGGGCAGCGACAGGTCGGTCAGCTCCCGGCACAGGTACATCGCGATCTGCCGGGCGGTCACCAGCATCCGGGAGCGCGACGGTCCACAGAGGTCCTCGATCGTCGTCCCGAAGTACTCCACAGTCTGCGCCATGATCATCGCGGCGGTGATCTCCGGGCCGGTGTCGTTGGGGATCAGGTCCTTCAGGACGATCTCGGCCAGCTTCATGTCCACCGACTGCCGGTTCAGGCTGGCGAACGCCGTCACCCGGATCAGCGCGCCCTCCAGCTCCCGGATGTTCGTGGCGATCTGCGAGGCGATGAACTCCAGCACGTCCGGCGGCACCGCCAGGCCCTCCTGGCGCGCCTTCTTCTGCAGGATCGCGATCCGGGTCTCCAGCTCCGGCGGCTGCACGTCGGTGGTCAGCCCCCACTCGAACCGGTTGCGCAGCCGATCCTCCAGCGTCACCAGCTCTTTGGGCGGACGATCACTGGAGATCACGATCTGCTTGCTGGCGTTGTGGAGCGTGTTGAAGGTGTGGAAGAACTCCTCCTGCGTCTGCTCCTTGCCCTCCAGGAACTGGATGTCGTCGACGAGGAGGATGTCCACATCCCGGTAGCGGCGGCGGAACCCGTCGGCCTTGCCGTCGCGGATCGAATTGATGAAGTCGTTGGTGAACTCCTCGGAACTGACATAACGGACACGCGCCCCGTTGAACAGGCTCTGCGCGTAATGCCCGATGGCGTGCAGCAGGTGCGTCTTGCCCAGCCCCGAGTCCCCGTAGATGAACAGCGGGTTGTACGCCTTGGCCGGCTGCTCCGCCACGGCCACGGCGGCGGCGTGCGCGAAGCGGTTCGAGGAGCCGATGACGAACGTCTCGAACGTGTACTTGGGGTTCAGCCGGGCGTGCTCGCCCACACCCCCCGGCGCCGGCCCCGTGTAACCCGCGACGGGCCCGTTCGACGGCACCGGCCCACCACCGGGCATGGGACCGTGCCCGGGCCCCGCCTCAGGGGAGGCGGAGCCGGCCTCCCCCAGTGACGACTGCTCGTCGTCCTGGAAGGGCTGCTCGTCCTGACGCCCGTTCTGCGCCTCCCCGCGCTGCTGCCCCTCCAGGCCCCCGCCGGGACCACGCCGAGGCGCCCCCAGCGTGCGGTCGTTCAGATGGGACGGGGCATGCCCGTGACCGACGGGCCCCGCCTGCGGCCCCTGCCCGCCGGGCCCGTACGCGTCGCCGGGACGCGACCCGCCCCCCGGCCCGGGCCTGCCCTGGCCGGGGTAGCCGCCGTGCTGGCCGTAGGGGAAGTGCTGGTCGCGCTGAAGCTCCGGCCCCAACCCGTACGGAGCGGGACGCGGCGCGTAGTGGTCGTTGTCACGCTGGGGCCATCCCCGGTCGTCATCCCCAGGCGGGGGATAACCGCCGGGACCGCTCTGGGGCAGCCCGCCGTATCCCTGCTCCGAATACTCGGAGTAACGGTCGGCCCCCCCGTACGGACCGCGTTCGGTGTACGGCCCCTCGTTGTAGGACTCGCTCCCGTAGGGGCGCTCACCGTACGACGGCCCCATCTCGTTGTGCCCCGGGCCCTGTGATTCGGGTTGCGCCCCCTGCGTCGAGGGCGGATCCGGCTGGACGGTCACCGCGACGCGGATCTCCCGCCCCAGCTCGTGGGACAACGCCTGCGTGATCAGGCTGCGCAGCCGGGTCTCCAACGCGTCCTTGGCGAACTCGTTGGGCGCGGCCAGCAGCGCCGTCCCCTCGACCAACGCCAGCGGACGGACCATCGGCAACCACGCACGGTAGCTCGCGGGCAGCTCCCCCTCGGACAGCGCAGTGAGGGTGCGGGCCCAGACCGATGCGAGATCCTGACCGTCCATGCGCAAGGTCCCTCCCCAATCTCCGTCACCCGGAGTTACCTACTGCCCAGCAGCCCCGCGCGCGCGAGGACGCCCCAAAGACCACACCCGGCGCTGCGGAAGACCTACTCTCTCACGAGTTGTCCACAGAGTTGTCCACATGCTGTGCATGAGCATGGGGAAAACCCCTGTGCAAAAGTCACAGTGCGCGTGACCGGTCAGATGTTGATCGGGGAGCTCTTCACGCCGCGCGAATCCGCGGCAACCTTCAGGAGAGGGGGGACTGGCACACAAGCCGACGGCCCTGCCAGCTCGGTCGAAGACACTAGCGCCCGTCGGGCGACGCTCGCAACACAAGTCCCACACCGCCGGAGAAATCCACAGCCACACCCCGCCCTGGGGACAAGCCCCCCTGCTGCGCCCCGCCCCATCCACAGCCTCCGCCCGCACACACGGGCTTCGTCTCCCCACAGAGCAGACCGAGCCCCATCCTCCCGTGGATGAGCGGCATGGCGCCGTAGCAGCGCCCCTGCGAGAGGTAGCGCTTCCCAGGGCCGCGGCCGACGACACGGTGCGCCCGGCGCACTGAGCCCGTCATCGCGCTCGGCCGACGGCGGTCGTCACGCCCCTACTGCTCGAGCCCGGATGCCCTGTACTGCGCCTGCCGAACCGAAGGGCCTGCCAGGGTGTTCCGCGCCGCTGGCACTCGTGCTCGCCTCCGGGCCGGCCTGGTGATGTGCTTCCGCAACAGGCCGACTCTGGGGATCGGCAGTGTTGACCGGGCCAGCCGACCGTCTTCCTCGTCGCGCCGACCGCCGCCGTCATAGCCGCCGTAGAGAAGCCGCCGCTGCGGCGGCCGAGTCCGTAGGGAACACACGACGCGTCGCCCAGAGAGGAGTGGGGACGACGAGCAGAGGACGATCCGGCTACTGCGCGGTGCCGTGCCCGGCGGATCATGATGAATCCCCGGCAGCGCAGTGACCAAGATGACTCCGGCCCGGTGGCGACAGCCGAGCTGGATTGGCGACCGTGCCGATGAGCGGGCCGGGCCGGCCCGCCGCGGAGCGGGGGCGGCCGACCGCTTATATCCGATGCGGCTTCCCTCCCGGCGTCGCCACTGAACGCCGCATCAACCGGCCAATAGTGAGCGCAGTGTCAGCCACCCGCCATGCCAGGCTGCGCCTGTGCAGCCCACGTGCTCCGCCCAGGACATGCCGCGCCCAACGGGGGAGCCCCTCCGGTCCTTTGGGAGCGGGTGACGCCTCTCTGCCGTCGTCTCGCGCCAGTGCGAGCGTCGAGGGCACAGGGACGGGCCGAGGGGATAGCCGCCTCTCCAGGCGCGTATAGCTGTCAGGGGGGGGCGGGGGAGGGGACCCAACGGAGCCGGCGTGGGCGCCCGTGCGGCGGGGCACGGTGGGCCTTATGGCGTTGCCCCAAAAGCGCTCGGGTGTGGCCGTAAGCCGTTGACCGGCGCCCGCCAAGCGCGCCGGCCAAGCCCGGGGGGAGATGTCGGGGCCCATCGTTCGTCCGCCTCAGGCCCGGCTCCGCGGTGATCGAGCGGGCGGAAGGGGCGTTCCGTTTGACCTGATGGCTCGGTAGCCCGTAACGTGCTGAGGTCGAGTCGCATCGGCGGAGATGACGCGTGCCCGCCGTCGGACCCCCTGGGAACTACGGACGGGCCCCCGGCTGCGGGGGACCAGACGCGGCCCTCGATGCGAGTTTTCGCGCCCGAAGACAATCCGACCGCAGCACTGGAGCATCGAGTGAGCAAGCGTACCTACCAGCCGAACAACCGTCGCCGCCACAAGAAGCACGGCTTCCGGCTGCGCATGCGCACCCGTGCGGGGCGCGCCATCCTCGCCGAGCGGCGCCGTAAGGGGCGCGCGCGCATCGCGGTTTGATCGACCCGCACCACGCTCATGCTGCCGTCCGGCAACCGGATGCGGCGGCGGGAGGATTTCACCCTGGCCGTCCGGCGCGGTCGCCGCGCCGGACGGCCGACTGTCGTCGTACACCTGCTCCGCCAGGACGACGCCGCACCGTCCGGCACCGCCCCGCTCGTGGGGTTCATCGTGGCGCGGACGGTCGGTAACGCGGTCGTGCGCAATCGCGTGCGCCGGCGGCTGCGTCACCTCGTCCGGCCGCACCTCGATCGACTCCCGCAAGGTAGCCTGCTCGTAGTGCGCGCGAACCCCCGCGCGGGATCGGCGCGCCACGACGAACTGGCCGCGGATCTGGAGTCGGCGCTCGACCGGGTGCTGCGGCCCGCGTCCAAGGGGCGGAGATGACGAGCCAGCCAGGGGGATCGGCCCCTTCGCAACCGGCGGCCGGGGGGATCAGCCTCGCGGCCCGCGTGCTCGTGCTTCTCATCCGCGCCTACAGACGCTTTCTCAGTCCTCTGCTCGGGCAGCAGTGCCGCTTCCATCCCACCTGTAGCGCGTACGGCCTTGAGGCGCTGCAGACGCATGGCGCCCTGCGCGGCACCTGGCTCACCGTCCGGCGGATCGGGCGGTGCCATCCATTCAACCGCGGCGGCTACGATCCGGTTCCGCCCCCCAAGGGCCGCGCGGCCGCCCCGGAGTCCACAGCTCAGGAATCCGAAGGCCCCACGGCCCCCGCCCCCAAGGACGTGCCCGAGGTGCCCGCCACGACCTCCTCCGGCCGCGAGCAAAGCGGCCCCGCGCTAGCAGAGCCCAAGGAGCTGCCCGGTGCTTGATTGGCTGTACGAGATCGTCGCTCAGCTCATCGTCTGGATCCACAGCGGTCTGAGCCTTGTCTTCCCTAAGGACAGCGGGTGGGCCTGGGGCGGCGCCATCATCCTGCTGACCGTGTTCTTCCGGATCCTGCTGTTCCCCCTGTTCGTCAAGCAGATCCACGCGTCCCGGAAGATGCAGGAGCTGAACCCCAAGGTTCAGGCGCTTCGCAAGAAGTACAAGAACGACAAGCAGCGCCTCAACCAGGAGGTCATGAAGCTCTACCAGGAGAACGGCGCCAACCCGCTGTCGGGCTGCCTGCCGATCCTGGTGCAGATGCCGGTCTTCATCGGCCTCTTCCAGGTGCTGCGGCGGATCTCGGACGCCGACCGGGGCGAGGGCGTCTTCGCGGTCACCCCGGACCTGGTCCAGAGCGCACAGCACGCCAACATCTTCGGCGCGCACATCCCGGACACCTTCCTCAACGCCCTGGGGGACGACCCCAAGAGCTGGAGCGCGATCGTCGTCACCGGCCTCGCCGTGATCATCAGCTCCTGCACGACGTTCTTCACCGTCCGGTCCAGCATGCGCCGCGCCAAGCTGCAGCAGGGCGCGATGGACGAGAACAACCCGATGATGCAGGCGCAGAAGATGATGGTCTTCCTGGCGCCGTTCTTCGGCCTGTTCGGGCTCGGCTTCCCCCTCGGTGTGCTGATGTACTGGGTGACCTCCAACAGCTGGACGCTCGCGCAGCAGCACTACATCTACAAGCGCTACCCGCAGCAGCCGGCCGGGGCCACCGCCGGCGCGGGCAACGGCGCCGCGGCCGGCAAGGCCGTCAAGGGCGCCGGCAAGACCGGCGGCACCGCGACGGCCGGGGTCGGCGCGGGTAAGAACGCCAAGGGCCGTACCAAGAAGGACGCCGCCGCGTCCACCGACACCGTCCCCAAGCCGAAGGTCGTCCGCAACCAGCCGACCCGCAAGCCGCGCAGCAAGCGCAGCGGCAGTCAGAAGCGCTAGGTTGTGAACCCGGTCCATGCCGAAGAAGGAGACCCCGTTGAGCCAGACCGACACGACTGAGGTCGACGTCCAGGCGCTCGAACAGGAGGGCGAGATCGCCGCCGACTACATCGAGGGCCTGCTGGACATCGGTGATTACGACGGCGACATCGACATGGACGTCGAGGGCGAGCGTGCGCTGGTCGCGGTGGTCGGCGCGTCCCTGGACGAACTGGTCGGCAAGCGCGGCGAAGTGCTGGAGGCCCTGCAGGAGCTGACCCGCCTCGCGGTGCACCGGCAGACCGGCAACCGCAGCCGTCTGATGCTCGACATCGGCGGCTACCGGGAGCGCCGCCGCGCCGAGCTGACCAAGCTCGGCCAGGACGTGGCCGACGAGGTCAAGCAGAGCGGCACGCCCAAGCCGCTGGCCCCGATGACGCCGTTCGAACGCAAGATCGTGCATGACGCGGTGGCCGCCGCCGGGCTGCGCAGCGAGTCCGAAGGCGAGGAGCCCGACCGCTACGTGGTCGTCTATCCCTCCTGACGTCGCCGTTCCTCTTTCTCGGCTGTCCGCAGGCCCCCACGTCCCCCCGGCTGGGACGCGGGGGCCTGCGTGTTCTTCCCCCTGCGCCCATGACCGTCCTCCCGTGGTCCCAGCCCGGACGGCCCCCAAGGCACGCAAAGTAGATTGTCTGCGGTGATCTCGGGAGAACGGCCCGGTCGCGGACGAAGAGCGCGTCGTGGCCGGATTGCCCTCTAGGTGGTTGACGATGGCCCCTACCGGACGCCACCGCGCGTCGAGGCGCAGGTGCTCGCCCTGCGCCGGGCGCACCGCATCGGCCCGGTCCGCCCGCCCTGCCCTCGCGCCCTCGACCGCGTACCGCATCCTGGTCCGGCACGGCGTGGCGCCCCTGGCGGCGTGCGACCGGGCCACCGGCGAGCCCGTCCGCCGCTACGAACGCTCCTGTCCCGGCGACCTGGTCCACATCGACGTCAAGAAACCCGCCGCACCCCCCAACGGCGGGCGGATACAGGGTTCTCGGGCGTGCCGCAGGCCGCGTTGACCGGCACCGCACCGGCGGCGGCCACCTCCATCTGCACACGGCCCCGAACCGACCACTCCCGCCCGGCCGCCTGCACCGAGATTTTGGCCGAAGAGACCGCGGCCATCTGCGCCGCGTTTCTGGTCCGCGCCACAGTGGTTCGCCGCCCGCGGCATCACCGTCCGGCGTGCGCCTGTGAACTGGCCGTGCACCTGCTGCCCAGGGGGGCGGCGAGCGCGACTCGAGAGGCGAGCCGCCTCGGCCGGGGCCACGTCAGCCAGCGTCTGCACCGCCCCCACAGCAAAGTGGTCGGAACCCGTTGTGGTGGGGGATCGAGGGACATCGAGCGCCCCGCCAACAAGAACGTGACCGTTGCCCACGGACGCCAGGCATCGCCCATCCAGCAGCCCCCGGGGTAGGCGAGCTGGTGGGGGAGCAGCGTCAATGCGTCCGTCTCCGACCCCGCGCGTAACCTCCCCGGCCCCCTGACATGGGCGCCTGCCCGTTGGTGACCTCGAAGTGGGAGGGGCCGACGAGCTCTGCGGGCGGGTACTCACGATCATGCGCGCATACCCCCCGCCGCGCCGCTCCTCCTCATCTTCGGCCGCCGCGGCCGAAAGCCTCGTCAGCGATCACCCGATCGGGCCGGCAGCGCGAGCGGCCCGGACCGGTCGGCAGCACCACGATCGCCGACAGAACCGAAGGGAAGGCGGTGCAGTCGTTGACGGTGCTGCCCATGGGCGCGACCGTAAAAGTCAGTCTGCGCTCGTCCACCACCAGGTGGACCTCGGTCGTCAAGCCGCCCCATGGCTGCCCGAGCTCGGACGACCTCTCCCGACGGTGACACGGCACCGCCGGGTGGCGTCACCGCCAATGGGGGACGGCCTCCGCGGGTGGGGGAGTCCTTGCATTAGGCAGGTCAGCTGCGGTCGCGCCGTGCTCGGCGGCCTGGTTCGGACGGAACACGACCGGGTTCGGAGGTGAGACGGGGGCTGTTCTGAACCGCCGGGTCCTGGGCGTACTGGGGATCCTGGGCCATGGCCGGGTCCTGCGCACTGTGTCCCCGGGGCGTCGTGGACGTCGGGGGGACGGGGCGTTCGACGGGCGGTTCGGTCGGCCGTTCGGTGATGCGTTCCTCTTGGACCGCCGGATCCGCCTCGCCGGGGCGTTCCACGTACAGCGGGTCGGTCCCGGTGGTGACCGGGGCGGCGCTGCGCCGCGGACGGGTGTACCTGACCGTGAAGAACAGGCTGACCAGCCCGACCAGGATCAAGATCCAGCCGACCATCCGGATGTCCACGCCGCTGAGATCGACGCGGAGCGCGAACGCCAGGATCGCACCGGCGGCGATGAAGGCGAGGCTGACTCCGATTCCCATGCCTCGGTGCCTCCTTCCGTGATGGGCACTGGCCTCCCCTTTACCCGCGTGACGCCGAATATGCCGGAAAACCCTGCGGCCAGGGGCTTCCGGGCACGCCGCGGAGTTATCCACAGGCTCGTTTCATGTGTGCGACGCCGGGGCCCATGTGGAACGATTCGTACGGTGGGGATGGCACGAGAAGTCTTCGGCGAGTCACTGCCCGTCGCGGAACGATATGCGGAGTTTCTTGCCGACGCGGGCGTGGTGCGCGGCCTGATCGGTCCGCGCGAGGTCGATCGACTGTGGGAACGCCACCTGATCAACTGCGCCGTGGTGGCGGAGGTGATCCCGCAGGGCGCACAGGTCGTGGACATCGGTTCGGGCGCCGGACTGCCCGGTGTGGTGTTGGCGATCGTCCGACCGGATCTGCAGGTCACGCTGCTTGAGCCGCTGCTGCGCCGGACGACCTTCCTCAACGAGTGCGTGGACATGCTGGAACTGCGCAACGTCCAGGTTCGCCGGGCCCGGGCAGAGGAGGTCACCCGCGAGTTCGCCGTGGACGTCGCCACCGCGCGCGCGGTCGCCCCACTGGAACGTCTGGTCACCTGGGCGTTGCCGTTGCTGCGGCCCGGGGGTGAGTTGCTCGCGCTCAAGGGCGAGCGCGCCGCGGCCGAGTTGGAGGAGGCGCGTCCGGTCCTGAAGCGCTTCGGTGTGCGCACCAGCGAACTGCTTCAAGTCGGGCGCGGTATGGTCGATCCGCCGACAACGCTTGTCCGTGTGGTCGCCGAACGCGTGCCCCGCCGCGCTAAAGGGTCGAGGAAGAGGTCTTCATGAGCACGGGACCAGGACTGGGCTGGCCGGACCACGCCAATGAATCCCCCGACGATCGAACGACCGGCCCGGGCTGGCCCGAGGAAGGCGGGGCACCCGAGGGCGCGACGCAGGGAAACGGGGCGTCGGTGAGCGGGAAAACAGTGAAGAGCGGCCCTCAGACGGGGGCGAAACCGCCGTCCGGGCATGCGATGTGGGGCAGTACGACGTCCGGGACGGCGGAGAGCGTCGGCTATGTGCCGACCGGCGGTGGCGCCGTGGGAGCATCTCAAGGGGAGTCGGAGCCCGTGCGCGAGGCGCTCAAGGACGCCAAGGTTTCACGTGAAACAACGTCGAAGACGATGTCGGGCCGCCGGGAGAAGGAGTGGCCCCGACCACCTGAGTGCCGGATCATCACGATCGCCAACCAGAAGGGCGGCGTGGGCAAGACCACGACCTCGGTCAATCTCGCCGCCTCGCTGGCGATGCACGGGGCCCGCGTGCTCGTCGTCGACCTCGACCCCCAGGGCAACGCGTCGACCGCGCTGGGCGTGGAGCACCGCGCCGACGTCCCGTCGATCTACAACGTGCTGATCGAGGACATGCCCCTGGCCGACATCGTGGTGCCGGCCCCGGACATCCCCGGCCTGTTCTGCGCTCCGGCGAACCTGAACCTCGCCGGAGCCGAGATCGAGCTGGTCTCCAAGGTGGCGAGGGAGTCGCGGCTGCGTCGGGCGCTGGACTCCTACGACACGGAGCAGTTCGACTACGTTCTGATCGACTGTCCGCCCTCCCTGGGGCTGCTCACCGTGAACGCACTCGTCGGCGGGAACGAGCTGCTGATCCCGATCCAGTGCGAGTACTACGCACTGGAGGGGCTTGGTCAGCTGATCCGCACCGTCGACCTGGTCAAGGCCCACCTCAACCCGGTACTGAAGGTTTCCACCATCCTGCTGACCATGTACGACGCCCGCACCCGCCTGGCCGCCCAGGTGGCCGAGGACGTGCGCAACCACTTCGGCGACATCGTCCTCAACACCGTGATCCCCCGCAGCGTTCGGGTCTCCGAGGCCCCCAGCTACGGACAGTCCGTCATCACCTACGACCCCGGATCCAGCGGTGCGCTGGCCTACAGCGAAGCCGCCTCCGAGATGGCCCATCGGGGAGCCGCCAAGTGAGCCAGCAGCGTCGAGGACTGGGCCGAGGGCTGGGCGCCCTGCTTCCCACGGGCACTGACGACTCCGCGGGTGCCAACGGCACGGTACCCGGCTCGAACATGCAGCCGGTGGCCGGAGCCCACTTCGCCGAGCTGCCTCTTGACTCGATCCGGCCCAATCCACGCCAGCCCCGTCAGCACTTCGACGATGAGGCGCTCGACGAGCTGGCAACGTCGATCAGCATCGTGGGCCTGCTCCAGCCCATCGTGGTCCGCAGGATCGACTCGCCGGACCACGACTACGAACTGGTCATGGGCGAACGCCGCTGGCAGGCGTCCAGGAGGGCGGGCGTGGACACCATCCCCGCCATCGTCCGGGACACCAGCGACGATGACATGCTCCGCGACGCCCTGATGGAGAACCTGCACCGCCAGCAGCTCAACCCGCTGGAGGAAGCGGCCGCCTACAAGCAGCTGCTGGAGGACTTCGGGGCCACCCATGAGGAGCTCGCGGCGCGGATCGGCCGTTCCCGGCCGCACATCACCAACACGCTCCGACTGCTGAACCTGCCGCCGGGCGTCCAGCGCCGCGTTGCCGCAGGGGTACTGTCCGCCGGCCACGCCCGCGCGCTGCTCCGCCTCGACAGCGTCGAGGCCCAGGAGCACCTCGCACAGCGCATCGTGGCCGAGGGACTCTCCGTCCACGCCGTGGACGAGATCATCACCGCACGGGAGGCCGATGAACCTCCCAAACCACGCCAGGGCCGCCGCAAGCAGCCCGCGGACCCCGCGCTCAGGGAGATCGCCGACCGCCTCTCCGAGCGCTACGAGACCCGAGTCCGTGTCGACATGGGCCGCACCAAGGGAAAGATCGTCGTTGAGTTCGCCACCAGGGAAGACCTGGAGCGCATCCTCAAGGCGATGGCCCCCGACGACTGACACCACACCCTTCTGCCGACCGCCCCGCCCGGATCCCTTCGCGGAAGCCACCGACGCCCCGGCCCACCCGCCGGGGCGTCGTTTCTCTCGCAGTTCGGCAATCAGGCTCAACCCGAGCCGAACGGAGCCCCGAACCAACGTCCTCAAGGGGAGACACGCCGGGTCAGTAAGCCCGCACAAAGACTCCCCGATCTGGCTCTCACGAACTCCAACCCCCGGCCTCACACCCGGAGACGTCAACGACTGCACAGCCTTCCCCACGTCCTGACGGCGATCACGGTGCCGCGGGCCAGCACGGGTCGTCCGCAATACAGGGCCTGATCGGATGATCGCCGACAAGGACCTACAGCTCGAAGATGATTCGCCGGTCACTGCGGGCCCAGGTATCGCCGCCACCGTTTCCGAACACCGACCGGCAGGCCGGGCAGGCCCGCCGCGGCTCACACGACGGGCACCCGCCGGTCTTCGACCCACCTGTCCACCGGCGCCGCAACGTGGCCGAACGCCGCATCAACCGGCTCAAGCAATGGCGCAGCATCGCCCCCCGGTTCGACGAACTCGCCCGCAACAGGGCAGCGATCGTCCTGGTCACCGCGGTGCGGTGATCACGGCCTGACGGTGCGCCCTCGGTATGGCTGGTGGCGCTATCGCGTCGCCGCCCGCGCCGGTTGGTGACGTTTCGCCGTCGGCGAGGCGGTCGCATCGAGGACAGGGGAGCGGCCACCATCTCGACCCGCTCGCACCGACGGCACCACGGAGCCGCACAGACGGCGGACGACCCGGCTCCAAGTGGCCTAGGTGTGCTGTTCGGAGACGTTGGTGACACGCGCGCTGGGTGCTTGAACGGCTGAGGGCCTTTGGGTTCGGTGTGGATTGCGACATTCACGCCCGACCTCAGGAGGCGCTCGTGTCCCACCGTAACGCCTCTTTGACCCCGACCGGCCGGTGCGCGCAGAGAGGGGACCCGGGCGAGGTGCGATCGGGCAGAGTGACCTGCAAAGCGGACAGGCGATCTGCTGCACGCGCGGTGGCCCGACGACCAAGGTGCATCTGCTGGTCGATGGGGGAGCCTGCCGCTGGGAGTGCTGGTCACTGCTGGCAACGTCAACGACTCGACCGCGTTCGAGTAGGTGATGGCCCATTTGCGAGGGTGCGCCCAGGCGGCAGGCGTCCACGCACCCGCCCGGATGCGCTGCCCGGGGCAAGGGCTACTCCGTCCGCCGCATCCATGCCTGGCTGCGCCGTCGCCGCGTCACCGCGGTCCCGCGACCAGCGCGCCAGCCGGGCCCGCATGGGCGGCTGCGAAGGCCGCCCACCGGCCTTCGACGCCGAGCCCCTGCAAGCGCCGCAACAGAACGCCGCCCGCTTGGCGACCGGGTGCATCGCGTCGAGCGCGGTTGGCCGGGCCCGTGGCGCGGCCGCCGCCAAAGGGCCGTCCGCATCGCCGTTGAGGCCCGCGGCCCGGCCGGTCGAACGCCGCTTCACCGGCTCCAGCAGTTCCGCGCCATCGCCACCCGCTACCGCTGCGGCGTACTGTTGGCCAGCCTCATCCTCTGGCTCCGCCACCACGAATTGTCGGATACGACCTAACGGCAGGTTCTCGTCATGCCCGTATCGGCGGAAGCGGCGCCACTCGGTGTCCTGCTGCCGAGGTTTCACGTGAAACATGCGAGCGCGGCGCCGCCGGAGCCACGTCCGCTGGCATCTCGTCACCTCCGAGCACCCGGCCAGCAGACCATGTCCAGCGGGTGGTGCTGCCTGCCTCCCATCCGGCTGCCGAGCGGTGGTTGGCGTCGACATAGGAGTCGGAGAGTGTCGGCCGCCATTCTTTTGCGGCCGCCTCCGGGTGCAGTTGACGACGGCCGCCGCCGGTGTTCGGCCCATCCAGGGCGGTGGCACACCGCCGTTTGACCATCGACCGCACAGATTCGGGTAGCTCGCCGACCTGCTCGGCCGATCAACCCAGCGGACCCACGCTGTTGTCCACGGCGTTGTGTTCTTTTAGGGCGTGTTTTGTGGATCGTGGTTGAGCCAGAGCATGAGGCCGGTGATGGTGATGGCGGCGCGGTAGTGCGTGGCGGGCTTGTCGTAGCGGGTGGCGATGCCGCGGAAGCGTTTGAGCCGGTTGAAGCAGCGTTCGATCACGTTGCGGCGCCGGTGGCGGTCGCGGTCGAAGCCGCAGCGGCGGTGCCCGCGCCGGGCCCGGGCGGCCAGCTGATCGGCGCGTTCGGGGATGGTGTGCGGGATGCGCCGCCGCCTCGGATAGGCGCGGATGATGCCGGTGGAATAACCCTTGTCGGCGATCAGGTGCCCGGGCCGCACTCGCGGGCGTCCGGGACCGGTGCGCCCGATCCGGATGGCCTCGACCACGTCGATCAGGCGGGCGCGGTCGTTGACGTTGCCGGCGGTCACCACGAATGCCGGCGGCAGGCCGCGCCCGTCGCAGGCCAGGTGGATCTTGCCGGCCGGCCCGCCGCGGGACCGCCCGAGCGCCTGCCCGCCCTCCTGCCATGCCGGTTTCGTCCCCGGCCGCTCCCCTTTTTGCGGGCACCGGCGGCGTACTGGTGGGCCCGCACGATGGTGGAGTCCACGCACACCGCCGACCGGTCCACCACGCCGATCGCGTCGTCGTGGACCTGGACGTGTGCCGGCAGCCGGTCCCAGGTCCCGTCCGCGCTCCAGCGGCGGAACCGCTGGTAGAGGGTCTGCCAGGGGCCGTAACGTTCGGGGACGTCCCGCCGGTCGGCGCCAGTGCGGATCTTCCACAAGATCTGGTTGATCACCTGCCTGTGATCCCGCCGGCGGCCGCCGGGGCCGGTGTTGACCGGCAGCAGCGGCTCGATCCTGGCCCAGGCGGCATCGGTCGGCTCGTGTCGGCGAACCATGGCCGTCATCAAGCCACAAACACAAGATCCAGATCCGCAAAACAGGCCCTAGGTGTGCTGTTCGGACAGGTTGGTGACACGGTCGGCTGGGGTTCGGCCCGCGATGCCGGTGTGGGGTCGGTGGCGGTTGTACCAGTCGAGCCGGTCAGCTGAAGGCGGCCTGCCGCTCGGCCTCTGAGGTGTAGGGCCGGTGGTAGGCCCACTCCTCCAGCAACGTGTAATGGAAGCGTTCGACCTTGCCGTTGGTCTGGGGCCGCCTGGGCCGGGGCGAGCGGGGCCGGATGCCCAACCGGGCGCAGGTGGCGCGCAAGGTCGCCTTGGGTGTAGGCCCAGGCGTTGTCGGTCAGAACGCGCCGGATGGTGATGCCGCGGGCGGCGAACCACTGCGTGGCGCGGACCGGGAACGCGGCGCAGGTGGCCGCGGTCTCATCGGCCAGGATCTCGGTGTAGGCCGGGCGGGAGTGGTCGTCCAACGCGGTGTGCAGGTAGAGACAGCCGCCTCCATCGCGGTGCCGGTTGGCGCGGCCCGCGGCACGCCCCAACACCTTGTGCCCGCCGCCGTCCGGGGGGTGCGGCCGAGTTTCTTGACGTCGATATTGACCAGGTCGCCGGGGCGCTGGTGCTCGCAAGCGGCGGACGGGTTCGCCGGTGGCCCGGTCGCATGCCGCCGGCGGCGGCAGTCCGTGGCGGGCCAGGATGCGGTGCGCGGTGGACGGTGCGATGCCGGTGCGGGCGGGGCGGGCGGACCGGGCCGATGCGGTGCGCCCGGCGCAGGGCGGGCATCTGCGCCTCGATGTGCGGCGGGGTCCGGTGGGGGGCTGCGATGCGGGCAGCGGTCGGGTGCGGTCGTGCATGCCGGCGGCGCCCAGCTGCCGGTAGCGGGCGGCCCACTTTGCGGCAGTGGTGTGGCTGACGTTGAAGCGTTCGGCGGCCCGGCGCAGCGGCCGGCCCTCCTCGACGACACACCGGGCCGGGCGCAGGCGTCCGGTCGGGTGTCAACGGGGGCCGTTGTGGTGGGACACGAGGGCCTCCTGGGCGTCGGTGGTAGATGTCGCAATCCACACCGAAACCAGAAGGCCCTCTTGCCGTTCAAGAACCGCCTGGGGCGTGTCGCCTGTCACCAACGTCCCCGGACAGCACACCTAGGTCGTGTTTTGAAGTCGGTTGAGCCATTCGTTGGTGGTGGCGATCTTAAGGGGCAGCCTGGTGGCGGACGGGGGCGCGGCGTGGCGGGTGGTCGCGGCCCGGTGTCGGCTGGGGCGAAGGCAGGTGGACGGACCACCCATGCCGCTGCCGGGCCTGGTCGCTCGGAATCAGGGGCGCTCGGGGTGGTTGACGTCGTAATTCATGGCATGGCGGGCCTCGCAGTCGTGGCGACGATGCCACGGTGGCGCTCACCTCACTTCGAAGCTCGCCCTAAGAATGAACGGGCCTCTCCGACGATGAGTGAGAGAGTTATGCGATGGCCGTCTCAGGTCACGGCGGCAGGCACTTAGCCTGCGCGAGCTTGTAGAGCCTTGTGGATGCGACCAGGCCACCCCGCATGGCCTGCATCTAAGAATGCATGTGAGCTATCCGAGGAGGCTGGGCTGGTCGATCACCCACAGCCAGGTGCCATCTGGCTGGCGGCGGGCCACTTCGACGGTTACCCCGCCATCGGCCAAACGCACCGAGGTCAGTGCCAGGTCGCCATTGAAGAGGGTGGGCAGTTGCCGCCCAGGCGTGAAGGTCGGCTTGTCTGCGACAAGCCGCTCATATGCCTTGCGGATCTCACTGCTGCCGGCAGCGACCTGGCCGTTGGGCAGCGCCAGGACCGCATCCGGTTCATACAACGCCACCAGTCCCTCGACGTCTCCTGCGTTCAGCCGCTCCACGACGAACCGGCTCAAGTCCTCCGGTTGTTTGGCGCGCTCACGTTCCTGGCCACTACTCATCGCTTCGGTCTCCTCCCGATCGGATGATGGCGTTCCGATCGCCAGAATCGTGCCAGGGGGCACTGACAGAGCGGTGCGGCAGACAGCCGAGGGACTGTCCGCTTCCGGGGTCTTGGCGGTGGGATGACAAGCGGGGCCGGCCTGTCCCACCGCCCCGGGGGAGTCGTTCGTGTTTCGCCGTGACGCCCCCTTTGTCTCCAGCTGGATGCCTGCGTCTGGCCGGTGTGTTGTAGAGGGCGGCTGGCCGCTGCGCCGGGCTGTCGGATGCTTCGGCGCCGGCCAGACCACCGCCGCATGATGGGCCACCCGCTATCGGCAGCTGAGTGGCGTCGGCATGCACGACCGCTCCGGCCTCGCGCATCGCAGCCCCCGACACCTCGCAACCAGGCGCAGGTGCTCGCCCTGCGCCGGGCGCACCGTCTCGGCCCGATCTGCTGGGCCGCCCGCACTGGAATCGGCGTCTTCCATCGCGTCCTTACCCGCCCCGGGGTGGACGGGGTGGCTGATCAGCGCACGGTGCCGAGCGGGATCTTGTGGAAGCCGACCGTCGGTGACTCGCGGTGCGATCTGCCCGAGCGGCACGGCAACTGGAAGACCGGGTATGAGCGGTACCGGCGGTGGGCTGTGGCGGCACCTCAACCGCACCCTGAACCGTGGGCGTGAGGGATGACCGCTCCGCCGCTTCGGTGGGAGCAGGTCTACTGGATCGGCCCAGCGTCCTGTGCCGCCGGTCCGTCAGGAGTCATCGCGCAGATCGAGGGATTGCGCCGTGAGCGCGTGTGGTCCTCCCGCCGCATCGCCCTGGTTCCGGACGGTGTTCTGCGAACGGGCGCCTTGACGGTTGTGAGGCTGCGATGGCGTCCCGGTCGCAGGCCGACTCTATGGTGCGCATTCCTTAGGTGGTCAAGGTGCCGACTGCATGGGGCTTCAGGGCGGGAAGCCGTGCGGGGCGACGATGTTTCACGTGAAACGTTGGGTGAGGAGGTCGCGGCAGACTTGGGAAAGGTCCAGGCCCGCGGCGGCGATGGCGCGGGGGAGAAGGCTGGTCTCGGTCATTCCGGGAGCGACGTTGACTTCCAGGAAGTGGACTTCTCCCGAAGAGTCCACGATCAGATCGGTGCGGGACAGGTCGCGCAGTCCGAGGGCGCGGTGAGCGGTGACCGCGGCGGCGGTGACTCGTTCGGTGGCCTCGGGGGAGAGGCGGGCGGGAGTGACGAACTCGGTGTCGCCTGCGTCGTAGCGCGCGGTGTAGTCGTAGCGTCCGTCGGCTGCGACGATCTCAACGGCGGGGAGTGGGTGCGGCTCGCCGCCGCGTTCGATCACGCTGACCGCCACCTCCGTGCCCTCGATGTATCGCTCGACCAGAGCCGTGTCACCGTAGGCGAAGCAGCCCACCATGGCGGCAGGGAGTTCATCGGCGTTGCGGACGACAGAGGCGCCGAGGGCTGAGCCGCCGCGGGTGGGCTTGACCATGAGCGGCAGCCCCATGCGGTCCACGATTCGGTCGAGTACCGAGGCGGCGCCCAGGTCGTGAAAGATCTCCTTCGGCAACGCCACGGACGCCGGAGTGGACAGACCGGCCCGGGCGACGACCGCCTTGGCGGTGGGCTTGTCCCAGGCGACCCGGCAGGCATCCGGGCGTGCGCCCACGTACGGGACGCCGAGGAGTTCCAGGACATCCCGGATCGAGCCGTCCTCTCCGGCCGCCCCGTGCAGGACGGGGAACACCACGTCCGGGGGATCGGTGGCCAGCGCGTCCAGGAGTGTCGCGTCGGTGTCGCGGAGTTCGACAGGGATGTCGAGGGCGCGCAGCGCGTCCGCGACGCGCCGCCCGGAACGCAACGAGACCTCCCGCTCATACGACAGCCCGCCGGCGAGGACGACCACGTGTCCGAGTTCCACACCACTGCCTTTCGCGTTGCACGGAAAACGCCGGCCCCAGCAGGGGAGCCGGCGTTCCCGACGAAGTTCCGTCAGACCAGACCGGGGCCCGGGGTGTCGACGCCGCCGGACGCCGCGTCAGGGGTCACGCCTCCGAAAGTGTCTCGCAGGCGAATCTCCTCCTCCAACACCCCTGCGAGCCGGCGGACGCCCTCACGGATGCGGTGTGGTTCGGGGTAGCAGTACGACAGTCTCATGTGGCGTCGTCCGTCCCCGTTGGAGTAGAAGCCGGTGCCGGGCACGTACGCGACGCGTTCGGCGATGGCGCGGGGAGCCATCGCCTTGGTGTCCAGACCCTCCGGCACGGTGAGCCAGACGAAGAAGCCGCCCGACGGCCGAGTCCAGGTGCAGCCCTTCGGCATCAGGGTGTCGAGTGCGTCCAGCATCGCGTCGCGGCGCTCCCGGTACATCACCCGGAAGTCCTTGATCTGCTCGCGCCACGGCTGGGTGGTCAGGTACTCCCGCACGGCGAGCTGCGAGAGATTGGAGTGGCAGAGGATGGCGGACTCGGCGGCCAGCACCAGCTTGGCCCGCACCGCGTGGGGCGCCAGGGCCCAGCCCACGCGCAGCCCGGACGCGATCGTCTTTGAGAACGAGCCGAGGTAGATGACGCGTTCGGCGTCGTCCGCGCGCAGCGCCCGCATCGGCTCGCCATCGAAGCCCAACAGACCGTACGGGTTGTCCTCGATGACGAGCACGTCGTATTCGGCGCAGATCTCCAGGATCTGCGCACGCCGCGCGCGGGTGAGCGTCACCCCTGCGGGGTTCTGGAAGGTGGGCACCGTGTAGAGGAACTTCACCCGGCGTCCCTCACGGCGCAGACGCCCCAGGGCCTCGCGCAGGGCGGAGGGGATCAGCCCGCCCTCATCGAGGGGAACATGGACGACATCGGCCTGGTAGGCGGCGAACGTGCCCAAGGCACCGACGTAGGAGGGGGCCTCGGCCAGCACCACGTCACCGGGATCCACGAAGATCTTCGTGATGAGGTCGAGGGCCTGCTGGGCGCCCATCGTCACGACCACGTCGTCGGGATTGGCGCGGATGCCCTCCAGCTGCATCACCTCGCAGATCAGCTCGCGGAGGACCGGGTCACCCTGCGCCGAGGAGTACTGCAGGACCTGCGCGCCGTTGCGGGCCACCAGGTCGCCGATCATCTCGCCGATCCTGTCCAGCGGCAGAGCGGACACATACGGCATTCCGCCGGCGAGAGAGACCACCTCGGGACGGTCGGCCACCGCGAACAGAGCCCGGATCTCCGAAGGCACCATGCCGGCGGCACGGGCGGCGTAGCGGTCGATGTAGGCGTCTGTCCGCGAGTGCTGTTCCACGAGGCACCTCCAAGGGTGATCGGATAACCCAGAAACCTACGGCATGGCCTTGGGTGAACGTGGCGGAACCCCCGAGCGGGCGCCGCCCGGAGTGGAGGGTCCGGGCAGCGCCGTTGCTGCCCGGATGGTCCTCTCCCCGTGTGGCCGAAGCCGAGACCCCGTGGTCATGGGCCCTCGGTCCCTTCCAGCGGCGACGGGACGGATGGTCCGGGGCGCCGATAGGAGGACATCGTGTACCCGTCCGAAACCCGGAACACAGCCCCCTCGACGAATGATCGAGGCATCTTTGCCCAGCGTTGCCCCGCATACCAAAGGCCGACCGCCGACCGCGACGGGAAGAAGCCCGCTGTTCGATACGATGCCTCAGGGTCCCGGAACGTTGCCGGGAATTTCCGCGAAGTGGCGCTCCGCACAGCAAGCCCCGCAGCGAGCATGCTCGTTCACCGGTTCCGACCGCGCCACAGAGACGGACCGGCCGAACGAGCTTCAGGGGGTGCCGATCCGGTGTCGCGTCGTCTCGTCAACATCACGTTGGACAATCTCGACGACCTCCCGCGTCGCTGCCGCCGCTGTGTTTTCTGGGAGCTCGACCCGGTCAGCCGGGACCGCGCAATGGACGCGGGGGACCCGGGGCTGGAAAAGGAGGCGTGGATTTCCTCCACGCTGCTGGAGTGGGGCAGCTGCGGGAAGATCGTGTATGTGGACGACGTGCCGGCGGGCTTCGTCATGTACGCGCCGCCGCTGTACGTGCCGCGTTCCGTCGCCTTCCCCACCAGCCCGGTGAGCGCCGACGCCGTGCTGCTGATGACCGCCCACATCCTGCCGGAGTTCGCCGGTGGGGGACTGGGCCGGATGCTCGTCCAGGGCGTCGCCAAGGACCTCACGCGGCGTGCGGTCAAGGCCATCGAGGCTTTCGGGGACCTTAAGGGGGAAGAAGGCGCCTGCATGGTGCCCGCCGACTATCTCCTTTCCGTCGGCTTCAAGACCGTCCGGCCGCATCACCGCTATCCGAGGCTGCGCCTGGAGCTCAAGTCGGCTCTGTCATGGCGTGAAGACGTCGAGGTGGCCCTGGAAAGGCTTCTCGGCTCCATGACGCCGGAAGGCGCACTTCGGCCCGTCTGAGCGCCTCTGAGAGGCTCGTCGTACTCCTGGCCGGCCCGGCGGCGTGTGCGGGCGGGGCCGGGGCCGGCGTAGGGAACCCGCGGCTGGTCCATCGCCCGCTTGGAGACGACTGGGTGGTTGGTCCCCCCGAGGGACCGGGCGCTCTCGGTGGCGGGCGCCTTCTATCGGCTGGGTGAGTGCGCCGTGGCGGCTGAGGTGCTGCGCGTGCGGCTGGGCGTCTGCCGGTGTGCTGGTCGGTCTGTACGGTCGCCCGGCCTGGGGCTCGGTGTGCGCCAGCGGCGTGCAGGTGTGCGTGGGGGAGGAGTCCGTCTTGGCGGTCTGCTCCATGTTTCCGGTTGCGGTGTCGGCAGCCTGCCGGTGCCCGCGCGTCCGGACCAAGGGGCCGTCCTCATCCCGGCCATGCGAACCGCTCGCGGCGCTCCTGCCCCGTGCCGACTGTCCCGCCACGCGCATTCGGCTGTAACCGCCATGAGGTCTTGTTGATCACCTACTGGCGATTCCTGCTGCCACTCCGCCTCGGGGCCGGGGCACCGGCTCGACCCGCTGCCGAGCCGTATCGGCTGACTCACCGTGTCGTATCGCACCGGCTTAGTCAGCAAGAGCCACCGTACGGTGGCCTCAGACAGACACGCCACGGTGGATCCTGGTGTTGCGCCGTGGTTGAGGTGGGGGCGGCAGTCAGGGCGTCCGCCGCCTGCTGCGGGGCCGTGGGCATCGTTGCTGTCCTGTGTGCGTGCCGGTCGGCGGGCCAGGCGGGGCTGCTGCGGAGCAGGGGGGCTGGTTGCCCGCCCACCTTCGATGCTGCTGCTTTGCTGACGCCGCAGCGTGGCCGAGGCCGCATCAACCGACTCAAGTGACAGCGTGGTGTTGCCACCCGCCGTGCCAAGCTCGCCTGTCACCACCGGGCCGCGATCACCCTCGGCACCGAACTGCTGCTGCGCATCCATCACCGTGATCCACCGGACACGCCCTACTGGTAGGCCATGTGGATCTTACGCATTCAGCTGTGGCTGATCTTGAGTGCGAGCAGGGCCGTTCGCCGTCCGCTGTGGCCTCGTGGCATCGACGCCGCCATCGGCGGCCGATTAGGGCGTGTCGTCAATATGTCATGGCCACATCGGCAGGGCGGGCGACGCAACGGCGAATCGGAAGGACTTGGCGGTCCTGCAGTGGCGCGGGTGGCGGTGCCGTGCCACCGCCCGATGTGGTCGAAGCAGCGCTCGACGGCGTCGGCCGGCGATGGATGCGCCTGTCGAAGAGCGGCCACACGGTCCACGTCGACCGACCGGCCACAGCCACTTTGACGACACTGCCCAGGTTGGGGCAGCGGCCCGCGAAGAACACCGTCAATCGGGCGTTGGCGGCCGATGAGCCGCCCATGTACGGGCGGGCGTGTAAGGGGTCGATCGTGGACGCGGTGGAGCCGCGATCAGGGCGCTGCTGGAGGAGTTCCCGGACATGCCCGCGACGGTGATCGCCGAGCGTATCGGCTGGGAGCGGTCGATGGCGGTGCTCAAGGATCGGGTGCGGCTGCTGCGGCCGCGGTAGTCCACATGGCGGTGGACGGGGGCGGCCGACCACTGGCGCAGTCCCCGCCGACATGTGGGCGGTGTGGCGATTGCGGTCAGTCGAGGACGCCGGGCCCTCCTCAGCCTCTCGACACCCTCGCGGTAGTCAGCTTCTCTTCCTCGTCGTGTCAGTATCGGCACCTGCCTCCCCGGCCCCTGACGATCTGACGGATGTGGACCTCGCTCTCCGCCTGCGACGCGGACTGAAAGGTAACGGCGGTCAGGTCGCCCAGCATGACCGAGCCCCGGACACACGCACGCGGCAACTAAAAAGGATCAGGGGACGCCGGTGCGGTGTCGCCGGTCAGCCGTGGCTCTGGTGCAGTGGCGTGGGTCCGTGCGACAAGTAACCCGACCGTTTCGGCGACGATGCCTCCTACCGCTGTCGCGGTTGGCTTGGCGTCGAAGCCGGGGGCGCTGCCAGGTGCGGGTGCGCACGATCATCCGGTGCTCATGCAGGAGTCGCCTCGGCGGCCCTTGCTTGATCCTTTGGGACGTTCGGCAAGTTCCGTTCGGGCACGCAACGGGTGGCAGGGAGAGCTGGTGCGCTGCTGGGCTGCGGGACGAACTGGCTCTACCGGAGAAGATCTACGAAAATTACCGTCGCATGGCTCGCCCTCAGGCGCGTCCAGAGTTGTTTCACATGAAACCTTGGCCACGTCTGTCGGTGCGGTGGTCATGGAGGTCGGCATCGCACGCGACTGCTCGGCCCCCAGGGAGGGCAGCCGCACGTCAGTCTTGTGGATGACTTGGCGCCGCGCGTCCCGGCGAGGCGCCTTACTCTTCGGTACGTATCTTGGACGCGCGCTGAGCACCGCGTCCGAGGGCGCGACCGTCTAGCTGGACGCGGACCTGTGCGAGCTCGACGAGATCATGTCGCATCCGCGCCACCCTGGACCTGACGTGGCGGGTAGCGCTGATACTCGTTGCGAGCCTGTACTTCCCACCTGACGACGAGGGGTCCGATGGCATTCGCGCCTAGGCTGTGTTTCGAAGTGCGGCGGGCGTCGCCGTGGTGTCGCCGCCATGATCCCGGCTGCGGGAGACCAGGCCCGGCGGCAGCAGCGATACCGTCGGGTACGGCCGTGGCTGCCCCGAGCGCCACCGGGCCGTGAACACCCGCCACGTCAGGCTCGCTGGCCGCTACCTGGCTCTTCTCTGGCTCCACCTACTTTGAAACACGGCCTAGCTGACTGGATACTGGCCGTGGGTGTTGGTGACGGCGCCGGACCTTGAGGATCGCGAGATCGGGCGACCGGGGTCTGCCCGACCGGTGTGGCGATCGCTAAGGCGGCGTGGTGCCCGCGCCAGCCACGCCGCTGGAAGAAGGCGCATGAGCGCTACCGAGGTTGGCCGCCGAGCACCTTCGAGGCGGCCTTTGCCGACGTCGCGTGAAAACTGAACTGACCCCCAGGCGTCGGGCGGACTCTGACCCCCTCTGCTGTCACTGTGGAGGGTGATCAAGGTGGAGGACTGGGCGGAGGTCCGCCGGTTGCATCGGGCCGAGGGGATGCCGATCAAGGCGATCGCTCGGCGGATGGGGATCTCGAAGAACACCGTCAATCGGGCGTTGGCGGCCGATGAGCCGCCCAAGTACGGGCGGGCGTGTAAGGGGTCGATCGTGGACGCGGTGGAGCCGCGATCAGGGCGCTGCTGGAGGAGTTCCCGGACATGCCCGCGACGGTGATCGCCGAGCGTATCGGCTGGGAGCGGTCGATGGCGGTGCTCAAGGATCGGGTGCGGCTGCTGCGGCCGCGGTAGTCCACATGGCGGTGGACGGGGCGGCCAACCGTCGATGGTCGTGCTCACGCCCGCCGCCGTCCCACCCATGTCTTGGCGGAGGGCGCCGCGTTGCGGACCGGTGCGGGGCGCTCTCAGCATCGGCCTGATCCGTGATCGTTTCGCCGGTCACCGCGGGGACGCAGGACCGCTGCGATCATCCAGCAGGCCAGAAGGGGCGCCGCGGCCCACAAAGCGGGCATCCGTCGGTGTTCGACCCGGCCGTCTACATCGCCGCAGGGCGAGCGCTGTTCCCTCAACTGGTACAAGCACGCCGCGGGATCGCCACCAGGTCTGACAAGCTCGCCTGCAATCGCCGCGCGGTGATCGTCCTGGTCGCAGTCCTGTTCTGGATCGGTGCAGGATCCCGGACAGCCCCTGGGAGGGGGAAGGATCGCCTTGTTGTCTGGTCGGGGTGGGATCTGAGGGGCACCGCGCTCGATGGAGGCCGTACCGGGGCGCGGGCACCGGCGTCGGCATGGCGATGGGAGTCAGCCGTGCGGCCGTGCTGATGGCGACGGGCCCCGTCCCGGAGTGTCGGCCAGGACAGGGCCCGTCGTCGTGCGCTCGCCGCGGGAAGGCGAGGGTCAGATGAAGTCGGCGAGTTCGCGCAGGAGTATGGACTTCGGCTTGGCCCCGGTGATCTGGCGGGCGACCTTGCCGTCCTTGAACACGAACAAGGCCGGGATGCTGACGATGCCGTACCGCTGCGGCACGCCGGGGTTCTTGTCGATGTCCATCTTGACGATCTCAAGCTTGTCGCCGTGCTCGGCCGAGATCTCCTCCAGGACGGGGGCCACCATCCGGCACGGTGCGCACCATTCCGCCCAGAAGTCGACCAGGACGGGCTTGTCGCTCTTGAGGACCTCGGTGTCGAAGTCCGCGTCGGTCACGGCTTTCATGGTGTCTCCTTAGTGTTCGTCAGGCGGCGGCCGCCTCGCCGGCTCAACCCTGACGGGTGAGCTCGGCCGGATCCTGCGGCACGGTCTCGGCCTGTCCGTGCTCCTGCAGCCAGCGTTCGGCGTCGATGGCGGCGGCGCACCCGGTGCCGGCGGCGGTGATGGCCTGACGGTAGACGTGGTCGACCACGTCTCCGGCGGCGAACACGCCAGGGATCTTGGTCTTGGTGGTCGGGGACTGCACGATCAGGTAGCCGTCGGCGTCGGTGTCCAGCTGCCCGGCGAACAGCTCGCTGCGCGGATCGTGCCCGATCGCGATGAACAGCCCTGTCACGTCCAGCGTGGACTCCTCGCCCGTCCGGGTGTTGCGCACGCGCACGCCGGTCAGGCGGTCGTCGCCCAGGATCTCCACGACCTGGCTGTCCCACATGAAGCGGATCTTGTCGTTGGCGAACGCCCGATCCTGCATGATCTTGCTGGCGCGCAGCTGGTCGCGGCGATGGATCACGGTGACCGACCGGGCGAAGCGGGTCAGGAAGATGGCCTCCTCCATGGCCGTGTCGCCGCCGCCGACCACCGCGATGTCCTGGTCGCGGAAGAAGAACCCGTCGCAGGTGGCGCACCAGGACACGCCCCGCCCCGACAGCCGCTCCTCGCCCTCGAGGCCGAGCTTGCGGTACCCGGAACCGGTCGCGATGATCACGGCCTTGGCGCGGTAGACCTCGTCACCCACCTTGACGATCTTGGGGTCGGCGGTCAGGTCCACCTCGGTGACGTCGTCGGTCACCAGTTCGGCGCCGAATCGCTCGGCCTGCTTGCGGAGGTTGTCCATGAGGTCCGGGCCCAGGATCCCGTCGGGGAAGCCGGGGAAGTTCTCCACCTCGGTGGTGTTCATCAGCGCACCGCCGGCGGACACCGAACCCTCGAACACCAGCGGCTTCAGATCGCCGCGGGCGGCGTAGATCGCGGCCGTGTACCCCGCCGGGCCCGACCCGATGATGATGACGTTACGCACGTCGCTCACTGTTCTGCGCCTCTCCTCTGCTCGCCTCAGGTGCAGGGCGATGCCGTGACCGCCACGGTGTTGTACGCGCCCTCCGCAACATCATGCCCCTTGTGCGGATCCGTACCTTTCGGTGCTCGACGCTCAGAGCGCGTGCCCCGGCCTGCCAGTCGCGTCAACCGATCCTAGGGCTCCGGGATTCCCGGACAGGGGAGCGCGGCCCTCAGCCACGACCGCCGCTACTACGGGTACAGCCGCGTGGGCCCTCTGCGACAGATATGGCTGGCGGCAGATATGGCTGGCGGCGCGCGGCTACCGGGGTTGGCGGCTGACCATAGGCTTTGGCCATGGCGAGGATTCTGCTCTTGCACTCGATGTACGGGCTGCGGCCCGCTGTCCACCAGGCGGCCGATCGGTTGCGGGCGGCCGGGCATGAGGTGCATGTCCCGGATCTGTATGACGGGCGCGTCGTGGACACCCTGGAGGAGGGCATCGAGATCAAGGAGGAGATCGGCCGGGACGAGCTGCTCAAGCGCGCGGTGGCGGCCGCGGCGCCGTTGTCGCAGGAGGGCCTCGTGTACGCGGGGTTCTCCCTCGGGGCGGCTCTGGCCCAGAATCTCGCTCTCGCCGACGAGAAGGCGCGCGGGCTGCTGCTCATGCACGGCACGTCCGACATGGCGGACGACGCGTCCACCGACATCCCGGTGCAGCTGCACGTCGCCGACCCGGACACCTACGAGCCGGTGGACTGGCTCAACGCCTGGTACCTGCGCATGCGCCGCGCCGGAGCCGACGTCGAGGTGTTCCGCTACCCGGGCGCGGGGCACCTGTTCACCGACTCCGATCTGCCTGACTACGACCGGGACGCGGCAGAAGAAGCTTGGGCAGTGGCCCTGGAGTTCCTTTCTGACTTCTGAGGCCGGGAGGCATTCAGCTTGCAGGTCGGCAAGACCGTGCCGATTCAGGGGGCGGGCTGCGTTGCGTGTCGTGCGCGCGGGGCGGCGTCTTGTCACCGTACGTGCGGAGGCACGCGGGCCCGGGCATCCGACCGCGTCGGTTGGATGGCCCTCGCTGTTGTGCTCGCCGACGTCGACGGCGGTCCGTAGCCGTGGTTCCACGCCGCGTCGTTGCGTGCAGTTCGGCGAGGTAGTCGGCCTGGGAGGCAGAGGCAGGGGGCGTCCTCCGACGTCGACCGGTCTGTAGAAGAGAAGGCTCACGGTCGCACCCCCTATGACCGTGAGCCTTCTCTACAGGGCGCCGAGGGAGCGTAGGGGCTGTAGACCTAAAAACGGCCGACCCATCTGGTCGGCCCCCGCGATCAGCGCTCTGTTTTCTCGTGTTGGATCAGATCCGTTCGGTCGGACGAACATCCGGGCCCCACCACCCAGACGTCCAGGCCGTCGGATCCATCGGTGGGCAAGGCGATCACCGTGGCTGGTCGGCCCTCGTACGTCGCCACGTCCACCACCTTGGGGATCTTGCCTTGGGCTATTCGGTTGACGCACTGGGAGAGCCTGCCGTCCGGTTCGCCCCCGGAGAGCATGAGCTGGCGGCCCCCGTTGCCGACCAGCGTCGTGACCTGCCGGACGAGCGTTCCCGGGCGGTAGTCCGTGCCGCTGCGCAGGACGGTGTAACCGGCCCCCTGCACGGCGTTCGACGACGGCGCCGCACCGGGGGAGTGCGATCTTCGGTCGGGCGGGTCCTGCACGGGCGTGCTCGCCGCGGTCTGGTGCTTGGCGTCCGACGAGGCGCCGAGCAGCTGGTATCCGACCATCCCTCCGCCGCCGACCACGACCACCGCCGCGGCGGCCGCCGACAGGATCCGCCAGTGCCGCCTGCCGCGCCGCTGTGCCAAGCTCACCACGGCCGCGCTGTGCATCGACTCCGCGGCGATGGCCGAGTCGATGCGGGCGGCAAGGTCGGCGGGCATGGACGGTACGGGTGCCTCCGCCAGAATCCGGGAGACATCGGATAGCTCGTCCGAGCGTTTCCGGCATTCGGCACAGGTGTCGAGGTGCGCGGTGACGGAGGCGGCCTGATCGTCGTCGAGTAGGCCCTCGGCCAGGTCGGCCAGGGTGTCGTAGCTAAGGTGGGCGGGGTTCATCTGGGCATGCCACCTCCTTCCACACCTCCGACGTTTCTGCGCCCCTTGCGGTTCCTGTGGTGCGCCAGCAGCGGGGCGAGCCGGGCCCGGCCGCGGGCGCAGCGGCTCTTGATCGTGCCCGGGGGCACCTCCATGACCTGCGCGGCGTCGTCCACCGAGTAGCCCATCATGTCGACGAGCACCAGGGCCGCGCGCTGCTCGAACGGCAGCTGCGCCAACGCGGACTGCACGTCCAGCGCCACCCCGTGGGCGTCCGTCGGGTCCGGCATCTTGGGCGCCACGGCGTCGAACGTGGCGTCGTCGCCCATGGGCGTGGCCGGGCGCACCGACTTACGGCGTACGCGGTCGAGGCAGGCGTTGACGACGATGCGGTGCAGCCAGGTGGTGACGGCCGCGTCACCGCGGAACCGCGCCGCCGCGCGGAAGGCGGACAGGCAGGCGTCCTGGAGGGCGTCCGCGGCCTCCTCCGGGTCGCCCAGCGTCCGCATGGCGACGGCCCACATCCGGTCGCGGTGGCGTTTCACGAGTTCGGAGAACGCGTGCGGGTCGCCGTTGACGTGCCGTGCGAGCAGTTCCTTGTCCGGTACCTCGTTGACGCTCATGCTCACCGACGCCATGAGCGCCTGCTCTCACTCGCGGCACCACCGATCCGTGTCGGGTAAGTGCGATCGATCCTGCCAACTCGGGTCGACACCACGAAATCCTGGGGGGAGGGGACAATCTGCTCAGAGGCACGATACCGACTGGCACCGTCACCGTCACAGCTCGTTCGAGCTTGACTACACGGACCGCAACGATGGAGATCGCGTGCCGCCGGCGGTGTTTCGGCCTACCACGCCGACCCTATGACGACCGGATGGTCACCTTCGGCGGAGATTCCGGTGACCCGTGAAGATCGGGTCAGCCGGCGGTGCCGTAGACGGTGACGTCGTTGAGCTTGGCCTTGAAACCCGGCGGCACGGGATTAGTAAACCAAATCAGGACATATTGCCCGCGAGCCTCCCGGGTGGCCTTGATGGTGAACTGGCCGCTGCCCTGCTCTTGCCCCACCACCCGCAGGGCGCCGAGGCTGTTGCTGTCGCCGACGCGCAGTTGGATGGGGACGGAGGCGCTCACCGGCGCGTCGACCACCACATGGTCGACCTTGACCTGTTTGCCCATGTCGAGAACCACGCCGAAACCGTTGGACAGGTTGCCGAAGTTGCTCGACGTGTAGGTCTGGGTCTGCCACTGGGTGCTGGGCTTGCCGTCCAGCACGGCCTCCGGGTTCTTGCCGATGGACGTGTCGTGGCTGCCGCGCTTGGGGTCCTCCAGGGCGGACGCGCCCCGGGCCTCCAGCTTGGTCGCCGTCGGTGAGGCGGTCGCGGAGGGGCGGCCCGGATCGGTCACGCCGGCCTTGCTGGTGCCCTTGTCGGACGAGCCGCCGGCGTTGCCGATGGCCCACGCGCTCAGTCCGACGATGACGGTGGCGGCGGCCGCGGCGACGCCCAGCAGGGCGCGGTTGAGCGGGCTGCGCGATGCGGAACCCGTCCCCTGGACGCCGACCGGGGACGTCGGCGGCGGGGCGGAGTCGTGCCGCGCACGAGGCGCGTGCGGCGCGGGCGCCGGGGCGGCGCCGCGTCGCCGAGGCTGCTGCGGGGCCTGGCGGTGCGACGCCGGAGCGCTCGGCCGGGCGGCCCGCGTGGTGGCCGCGCGGGCGCCGGTCGTGGGCGCGGGACGGGCGGGCGCGGACGGCGCCGGCGAGTGGACGCCGCCGAGCCCCGCGAACAGCGGCAGCGGCGTACGGGGTACGCCGCGCATCGCCTTGGCGAAGTCGGCGGGGGAGGCGAGCGGTTCCTGCCCCGCCACCGGCAGGCCGAGGGCGCGGCACACGATGGCGTCCACGGCATGCGAGATGCCCGCCTGGACCTGCCGGGGCGCCCGCACCACGCCGTCCGCCACCGGTGCGGCGGGCAGCGCCGAAAGCTTGGGGTCGCCCGGCCAGTGCGCGGTCAGCGCCGCGTACAGCAGGCCGCCGAGCCCGCGGACGTCGTCGCGCGCGGGATCGGCGGAGCGGACGTCGGCCAGCGCGGCCGCCGTGGCCACGCCGAGCAGCTTGACCGTCCCGCCGGTCGTCCACACCAGGTCGCGGGGGGACAGGCACAGGTGCGACAGCCCGGCGGCGTGCGCGGCGGCGATCGCCTCGGACGCCTCGTACAGCAGCGTCGCGGCGCGGCCGGGCTCCAGCGGGGCCTTCGCCAGCATCTGCTCCAGCGTCTCGCCGGAGACCCACTCGCTGACCACGTACGCGCTCTCGCCGCTGTCGTCGGCGTCGAAGACCTGGGTGAGACGCGGGTCGGTGAGCCGGGCCGCGGCGCGGGCGGACCTGACCACCTCGGCGACGCGAGGGAACTCGGGGTCGAAGGTCCGGACGGCCACGGCTCGCGCCAGGATCTCGTCGATGGCCTTCCACTGTGCGGACCCGCCCGAGTCGCTGATGCGCTCCTCCAGCCGGTAGCGGCCGGCCAGACGGGTTCCGGGCTCTATGACTGACGTGCTCACGGCAACGTCCTGCGCAGGTGGTCAGAATCCATGTTCGTGGCGTGGCAGCTTACGCCTCCGACCCTCCTCTTTGCGTTCCCCAGGGTGTCGCCCCGCAAGCCGTAGTCCCCATCATGGTAGTGGTTACACAGATCAGCGACGGCGTTATCGGCGCGCGTGCCGTGTACTTTGCCACGCTATACCCGTGATCTAATCCCGGTCTGTAGGTCACCACCGACCGACATATGTCACCCCGGGACCGACCTGTGTCACCCCAGCTCCAGGCAACGTCACGCATGCGCGGTCCTGATCCCGCCGGTGTGGGGTCTGTCCGGAGCTAACAATCCTTGCAGTCCGAAACCCGTTCCGCTGGTCGCCGCGTCCCTGCGTGCCCTGGGCAGGCTCTCGCCCCTGTCTGCCCGACCCGCTGATGAGGCGATACGCCCTCCCCGCCCCCTGGTGACCAAGGCCGATCCGCTCGATGACGGGAGGACGCATGCTCGCCCGTCGCCCCACGGCCAACCCCTGCGGACGTCCCACCGACGTCGTCCGCCACACCATGCGCTCCACGTGATCGGACACGGCAGACCACCCGAACGCCGCCCCCTCCAGACGCGTCGAAGCGCGCGAGCCCCATACCGCCGACGCGGCCACCGCCGCCATGGTCGGCCACAGCCGGCGACTGCCTGAAGCCTGTTGCGAAGTGAGGTGGGCGTCGCCGTGGCATCGCCGCCACGACCCCGAATCACGGGCGATCAGGCCCGGTAGCGGCGGTCGTTTCACCCGCCTTCGACCCGGCCGCCTGACAGGGCCGCCATGCCATGGAGTACGACGTCAACCACTTCGAGCGCCACCGGATGGTGGCCAGCCGCTACGCCGCGCTCCCCGTCCGCCACCAGGCCGTCCTCCCGAGACCACCGCATGGCTCGCTCCGAGTGCGCCCGGCCGCCGCCGGCCCGGGCGGGTCAGCGGCGGCCGGGCGGGGCGGCGGGTCAGCGGCGGCCGGGGAGGCGGCTGGTGATCATGCCGGTCATCGTCTGGACCTCGTCGACGCGCAGCAGGCGGGCGAAGACGAGGTAGAGCAGGCCGCCGCCGGCGCTGCCGACGACCAGGGTGATCAGGCCGGGGGCCAGGCCCGTGCCGAGCGCGGCCTCGATGACGGCGTGCGTGGCGTAGGCGAAGCCGATCAGCGGCCACAGGGCGACGATGAGCTTGAGGTAGGCGCCCGCGATGCGGCGTCCGTCCATGCCGCCCAGCCGGCGCCGCAGGATCATCCAGCTGATCAGCGTGCCGATGACCTGGGCGAGTGCGTAACCGCCCGCGATGCCCATGACGATCTTGTCGGTGGGCAGCACGTTGTACATGGTCAGCGCCATGCCGATGTTGGTGGTCACGACGGCCACGCTGATGAACGCGGGGGTGCGGGTGTCCTGCATCGCGTAGAAGACCCGCATCATCAGCTGGTACACCGAGAACGGCACCAGCGCGATCGCGAACATCTGCATGACGCGCGCGATGACCAGTGCGTCGGAGTCGGAGGTGTTGCCGTGCGCGAACAGCACGGTGGTGATCTCCGGGCCGAGCACCAGCATCAGCGCCGCCGCGGGCAGGATGATCACCGAGGAGAGCCGCAGGCCGCCGGCGAAGGCGGCGCGCACGTCGGCGTGCTTGCCCTCGGCGGCGAACCGGCTCATGCGGGGCAGCAGGGCCGTGATCACCGAGACGCCGACGATCGCGTACGGGAGCTGGAAGAGCTGGTAGGCGTTGAAGTACGGGGTGTAGCCGTACCCTTCGCCGAGTCCCTCGGCCACGCCGCGGTCGCCGGCCCGGTTGGCCAGCGCGGTCACCACGGCCAGCGCGACCTGCGTGGCGACGACGTACATCAGCGTCCAGCCGGCCATCCGGCCGACCTGGCCGATCTCGCCGCGCCTGAAGTCCAGGCGGGGCCGCCAGCGGAAGCCGACCTTGCGCAGCGACGGCCACAGCGCGACCGTCTGCAGGACGATGCCGCCGGTGGTGCCGACGGCCAGCAGCATGAACTGGGTGTCGGAGATGTTGGACGGGTCGACCCGGCCGGAGGACAGCATCAGGAACGCGCCGCCGACCGCGATCACCACGATGTTGTTGAGCACCGGCGCCCACATGGGCGCGCCGAAGCTGCCGCGGGTGTTGAGGATCGCCCCGGCGAACGCGCCGACCCCGTAGAAGAAGATCTGCGGCAGGAAGAACTGGGTGAACAGCACGGCCACCCGCCGCTGGTCGCCCGTGTAGCTGCCGGCGAGGACGTCGATGAACAGCGGCGCCATCAGCACCGACACCACGGTCAGGACGGCCAGGCCGATCACCGCGAGGGTGAACATGCGCTGCTCGTACTGCTCGCCGTAGGCGCGGTCGCGTTCCTTGGCGCGCACCAGCAGCGGGACGATGACGCTGGTCAGGATGCCGCCGAGCAGCAGGTCGTAGACCTGGTTGGGGATGGTGTTGGCGGTGTTGTAGGCGTTGGCGAGCACGCCGGTGCCGAGCGCGGCGACGATCACGGCGGTGCGCAGGAAGCCGGTGATCCGGGACGCCAGCGTCCCCAGCGCCATGATCGCGCTGGACTTCAGCAGGCCGCCGCCCTTGCCGGACGGCTTCTCCTCCTCAGGGGCGGCCTGGGCCGCGTCGGTGGACGTGGGGCCCGCCGGGGCCGGAGGCACCGGTCCGGGGCCGTGCGGCTGGGGAGCGCCGCCGGCCGCAGGGTACGGGGGTTGGTACGCCCCCGGGTTGGGGGCGTGCTGCTGTCCGCCCCATCCCGGGCCTGGGCGGTTCTGTCCTGCCGGGTTCATACCTGTGGGACTGAAATCCGCGGGGTTCGGTTCGGCAGAGCCGGCGTTCGCGGGCTGCGGCCATCCGGGGGCCGAGCCCTCCGGCGCCCACCTTCCTTGTGCCGGAGGCGCGGTTTCGGGGGGCGCCCCCCAGTTCGGGGACCCCGCCCCACCGTGGGCGAAGCCGCCCGGACCCGGCGCCTGCGGCCCCATGGCCCCCTGTCCGGACGGCCCTGACGACCCTGACGGCCCGGACGGCCCGGACGGAGACGGGCCGGGCAGGTACGGCCCCGGTGCCGCAGGGGGACGGGACGCGCCGTCGGCACCGTGCGCGGCCGCGGGTGGGGCCGACGGGCCGGGCGCGGCTCCGGGCACACTCGGCGCCCCGGGCCCCGGTGACGGGCGCTCGGGCGGGAACCGCCCGTCAGGCGCCGAGGGGCCTTGTGCCGGCGGGGCGGGCCGGTAAGGGCCCGGGTTGGGTGGTGGTGACGGGGGATAGCCCATGGGAGGTGTGGTTCGTCCAGGTTTAGGGCCCGCGGCCGCCGGAGGCGGGGTGCCCCACGGCGTGGAACCGGCGGGCGGCTGAGGGGACAGGGGCCGGGGCTGCTCGTTCTGCTCCGGGGCAGCCGGACGTTGCGCGCCGTCGAACCTGGCCCTGTGCCGGCCCCCGGGGTGGGGGCCGGGGGAGTGTTGCCCGGGTGCGGGCTGCTGGCCCGCCCCATAGGGAGGCTGCCCTTGGGCAGGGCCGTAGCCGCCGCCGGGCGAGGGCCGGTCAGGGGTTGCCGGTGAAGGTCGGGGGGTTGCCTGGGAGGTGGCCGTCTCGGGCTGGGGAGGCGGAGCCTGCTCCGGCTCCGGGGACGTCGGGGGGTCCGGGGTCCCCGGATGCCGGGGCCATGGCCCCGATGGGTGCTGGTTCCGCTCCTGTCGACCCGTCACCGCCTGCCTCCGCTTTCCGGCGGCGCCTTGCTCGCATGGCCCGCACTCCGACGCCCACGAAGAGTACGGCAAGTGAGCCGCCGGTGATGAGCAGCGCCAGCCGCCCGTATCCCGTGGTGCGCACCGTGATCTCTTCCGTGCCGAACACCCTGCCCTCGGCCGTGATCAGGCGCAGCCGGACCCGGAAGTTGCCGTTGCCGGCCGCCTGCACGGGGATCTTGCGGCTGACCTTCTCACCGGGGCCGAGTTCGAGCACCAGGTCCTCGGCGGGGAACCGGCCGATCTGCAGCTTGGCGCTGTTCTCGCTGGTCACCTCCAGGCGGACCTTGATGTTCTGGTCGCGCAGGTTGTTGGCGACGCTGACCAGGATCCGCCCCGAACTGCCCGCCAGGGCGTTCTGGGACGGGATGATCTTCACTCCGGCCTTGTGCGCGCCGAGTTCGCGGGCGAGCTCCTCGCGTGCCGCCCGGGCGCGCCTGCCGTGCCCGCGCCAGGCGGCCGACTCCATGCGCAGCACGGCCCGGGTGTAGTCGATCCGCACGGGCTCGGCCGTCACCTGGGAGAACAGGGCGACGTCCCGCGCGATCCTGCGCACCTGCTCCAGGTAGGCGGGGCCGAGCTCGTAGGCCTCGTAGGCGTCGGGGTACCCGGTGAAGACCCGCGCCTGCGGCTTGGCCTTGATGGCCGTCTGCAGATCCACCGCCTTCAGCCACGGCGCCGACTTGGTGTGGGCGAGGATCCGCTGGGCGAACTCGGGGGCGGGGTTCCAGTGCCGGTCGGGGACCACGATCAGGGTGCGCCGGAGGTTCGGCGCCTCCGCCGTGATCATGGCGGTCTCGGCGAGGAAGCGCTGTTCGGCGAGGGCCGCCGCGCCCGGCGACCGGGTGCCCGAGCTGACGATGTCGTTGATCGTGTCGTCGTAGGTGAGCACGCGGCGCATCCCCTGCTTGGTCTGCACCGCGGTGGTGGCGCTGGTGGTGTAGCCCTGCGGGTTCTCCTGGAACGCCGAGTTGCTCAGCAGGAACGCCCCGTCCGTACCGATCTGCCCGTAGCGGGACAGCGCGTCCAGCGTGTCCGGGCCGGCCATGCCGGACGGCGGCCAGGCGACCTTCACCGTCGGCGCGCGGCCGAGGACCTCGGCGGCCACGGCGGTGTTCTTGTAGGCGATGTCGAGGTGCCGGGCCATGGAGTCGCCGTACCGGACGAGCGCGACGGCGTCGGGGTCGGCGTAGGGGAGGACGAAGTACGGGTCGCCCTTGGACGCCCTCTTCAGCTTGTCGATCCACTGCCGCGCGGCGGGGTTGGCGGGCGTGCGGGTGCCCTTGTCGGCGGTGCCGGGGCGCTTGACGAGGTAGGTCTGGTTCATCGCCTGGACGTCGTCCAGCAGTGCCGGGTCGATCGCCCAGGTGATGGGCGTGGTGGTCGCGGCGGCCGCGTCGACGAGGGTGCTGAGCCGGCCGCGGGCGAGGTCGGTGGCGAGCCGGTTGTCGATGAAGGTGCTGTCGTTGGCGCGGTGCTGGCCGTCGATGAGCGGCCATACCCAGGCGACCGACAGCGGCTGGGTGCCGCCGGCGTTGCCGGTGAAGGTGAGGAACGTGGTGAAGCCGGCGAGGACCTGCTGGGAGGAGTTGATGACCTCGACGCCGACCGGGTAGACGCCGAACTGCCGCATGCCGACCGCGGCCGCGTTGCCGCCGAGCTTCCACGTCTGGGTGCCGTTCGCGGCGGCGGCCTGGGGCAGCGGGCGCGGTGTGGTGGCGCCCGGCAGCCTGGACGGCGCGGCGGACGCGTACTGGGCGAGTTCGCCCCTGCTGGTGATGCGGTGGGAGCTGTAGCGCAGCCGGACCGACAGCCCGGCGAGCGTGTGCCCGGAGTTGTTCCGGACGGTGCCGGTCAGCGTGAACCTGGAGTTCTTTCCGGACGCGGTGATGGCCGACGGGGTCACCTTGGACAGCGCGAGCGTGACCTGCGACTGCTGCCTGCCGGCCTGTTGCGACGCGGCCTGCGCCTGCGACGCCCCCTGCGCCTGTGCCGCGCCTTGGGCCGTCACCGGGTTCTGCGGCCGGTTCGGAGAACTCTGCGCCGTCTTCGGTGCCCTGGGCGTGGCCGCCAGTGCGGGGGCCGTGACCGCAGAAACGCAGGACACCAGTACGGCCAGCCAGGCCGCGCGTTTGACCGTTCTCACGCCATGTCCACCCGATGGCCGCCTGCCGCAGGAGGCCTCGCCTGAAGACAGCGGGCGTCGTAGTCCCGCATCACGCGCTTGATGGTAGCCGCGTGACGGCTGCCGTCAGACCTTCCTCCCGCCTCTTCGCCCGATTCCCTTGCAAACCCGCACATGACGCCCCCGGTCGCGGAGGTGATCAACGCAGGTACTGCGCCTACTTCCCAGCAACGCGCGTCCGAACCCCGATCGTTCCTGACTCCTCAGGGGGGGGCACGTCCTGCTCCGTCCGGCGGGGAACGCCGGCGTTCCGTACACCCCCACACCGGGGGAGTCACCTCTTGACTCGGACAGGTCGGGAAAATCCTCTGAGCGGCCGACCCCTGCGGTGGGCCGCACCCCGGCGAGCCCCGCTACCTTTGGTCGTACGGGAGACTGCGGTGGTGTGCGGCGGGCGTCCCCGGGGGCCCGGAACGTGCCCCGGAGACCGCGCGCGACGGGAAGGATTCCTCGCGCAATCCGCAGGAAGTTTTCCCGAACCGCCTCCCGGGCGCCGAACAAATTCTTTTGTCAGCCCTCAACCAAGGAAATACGCTCGATGGCCGTGCCCGACCAGAATGTGACCCAGCAGCAGCCGACGCAGCCGTCCCCGCGGCAACGGGCGGCCATCGCCGAGCTGCTGCGCCGGGTCGCGCCGCTCGCCGACGAGCTGGGCGAGCGCTTCCGGGCCGCCGGACACGAGCTGGCGCTGGTCGGCGGGCCGGTGCGCGACGCCCTGCTGCGCCGCGTCGGCAAGGACCTGGACTTCACCACCGACGCCCCGCCGCAGCGCGTCCTGGAGATCATCCGCGGCTGGGCCGACCACGTCTGGACGATCGGCATCGAGTTCGGCACCGTCGGCCTGCGCAAGGGCGACCACCAGCTGGAGATCACCACCTACCGCAGCGAGTCCTACGACCCCCGGTCCCGCAAGCCGCAGGTCTCCTACGGCACCTCGCTGCTGGAGGACCTGCGCCGCCGCGACTTCGCCGTCAACGCGATGGCGGCGCGGCTGCCCGGGCACGAGTTCGTCGACCCGTTCGGCGGCCTGGCCGACCTGGAGCGCAAGGTGCTGCGCACGCCCGGCCGCCCGGAGGACTCCTTCAGCGACGACCCGCTGCGGATGCTGCGCGCCGCCCGCTTCGCCGCCCAGCTCGGCTTCACCGTCGCGCCCGAGGTGGTGCGGGCCATGACCGACATGGCCGGGCGCATCGAGATCGTGTCGGCCGAACGGGTCCGCGACGAGCTGTCCAAGCTGCTGTGCGGCGCGCACCCGCGGCAGGGGCTGGCGCTGCTGGTCGACACCGGCCTGGCCGCCCACGTCCTGCCGGAACTGCCCAAGCTGCGCCTGGAGATCGACGAGCACCACCGGCACAAGGACGTCTACGAGCACTCGCTGATCGTCCTGGAGCAGGCGATCGCCCAGGAGGAGGACGGGCCCGACCTGGTGCTGCGGCTGGCGGCGCTGCTGCACGACATCGGCAAGCCCAAGACGCGCCGGTTCGAGCCGGGCGGCCGGGTGTCGTTCCACCACCACGAGGTCGTCGGCGCCAAGATGGCCCGCAAGCGGCTGACCGCGCTGCGCTACCCCAAGGACGTCGTCGCCGACGTGTCGCGCCTGGTCGAACTGCACCTGCGCTTCCACGGGTACGGGACGGGCGAGTGGACCGACTCGGCCGTCCGCCGGTACGTGCGCGACGCCGGGCACCTGCTGCCGCGGCTGCACAAGCTCACCCGGGCCGACTGCACCACCCGCAACCGCCGCAAGGCCGAACGCCTCCGCCGCACCTACGACGACCTGGAGGCCCGCATCGAGCGGCTCGCGGCGGAGGAGGAGCTGGCCAAGCTGCGCCCGGAGCTGGACGGCAACGAGATCCAGGCCGTCCTGGGCATCTCGCCGGGCCCGCTGGTCGGCAAGGCGTACCGGTTCCTGCTCGACCTGCGCCTGGACCGCGGTGTGATCGGCAAGGAGGCCGCCACGCGGGAGCTGCTCCGCTGGGCCGAAGCCGAGGGCCTGCCCGTCCCCGCGGGCGACGGCGGCGCCGCGTCCTCCGGCCGGGACGACGCCGCCGAGACCCGCCCGGCCGAGGACGGACAGGCGTGATCGAGGTCAGGCTGGGGCGGATGAGCCCCGCGGAGATCGAACGGCTGCAGTCCTTCGACCGCGACCACATCTGGCATCCGTACGCGCCGATGCCCGCCGCCGTGCCGCCCGAGATCGTGGTGTCCGCGTCCGGGGTGCGGCTCACCCTCGCCGACGGCACCGAGCTGATCGACGGGATGTCGTCGTGGTGGTCGGCCATCCACGGCTACAACCACCCCCGGCTCAACGCCGCGGTCACCGGGCAGCTGGGCCGGATGGCGCACGTGATGTTCGGCGGGCTGACCCATCCCGGGGCGGTGCGGCTGGCCGAACGGCTCGTCGAGCTGACGCCCGAGCCGCTGACCAAGGTATTCTTCGCCGACTCCGGTTCGGTGGCGGTCGAGGTCGCCATCAAGATGGCGCTGCAGTACTGGCGGTCGCAGGGGCGGCCCGGACGGCACCGGCTGCTGACCGTCCGCGGCGGCTACCACGGCGACACCTTCGGCGACATGGCCGTGTGCGACCCCGTCAACGGCATGCACCAGCTGTTCACCGACGTGCTGGCCCGGCACGTGTTCGCACCGCCGCCCCCGCTCGGCTACCTCGCCGAACCCGACCGGGCGTACCTGGACGAGCTGGCCGCCCTGGCCGCCGCGCACGAAGGCGAGCTGGCCGGGATCATCGTCGAGCCGATCGTGCAGGGCGCGGGCGGCATGCGCTTCTACGCCCCCGAATACCTGCGGGCGCTGCGCGAACTGGCCGACGAGCACGACCTGCTGCTGATCCTGGACGAGATCGCCACCGGGTTCGGCCGCACCGGCGAGATGTGGGGCTGCGACCACGCCGAGATCGCCCCGGACATCATGTGCGTCGGCAAGGCCCTCACCGGCGGGTACATGACGATGGCCGCGACGCTGTGCAGCGACCGGGTGGCGCACGGCATCACCACGGGCGAGGCGGGCGTGCTCATGCACGGCCCCACCTACATGGCCAACCCGCTGGCGGCGGCGGTGGCGTCGGCGTCCATCGACCTGCTGCTGTCGCGCGACTGGCGGGACGAGGTCGACACCATCGAGGCCGTGCTGACCGCGTGCCTGGACGGCGCCGAGAACCTGCCCGGGGTGCGGGACGTGCGGGTACTCGGCGCGATCGGCGTCATCGAGGCGCGCGAACCCGTGGACGTCCCCGCCGTCCAGAAGATCGCCATGGACCACGGGGTGTGGCTGCGCCCGTTCGGCCGCCTCGTCTACACCATGCCGCCGTACGTGTGCACGGCCGAGGAGACCGAGCGCATCGCCGACGCCATGTACGCCATCGCCGAATCCCTCTGACCGGGACGCGCGCCGCCTCGGCGGGCGTCAGGTGGTGGTGGGGACGCGGGACAGTCGGACTGCGCCGGCCCGGAAGGCGGCGGCGGCCACCAGGTAGGCGGCCACCACGGTGATGAGCGTCGCGTGGGACACGCCGTCCGCGGGGAGCCAGGTGGCGGCGACGGCCGCGGCCGCGGCGAACGCGGCGTTGAACAGCATGTCGTAGACGGCGAACACCCGGCCGCGGTAGGCGTCCTCGATCGACTCCTGCAGGGTCGTGTCGACGCACAGCTTCACGCCCTGCGACACCACCCCCAGCAGGAACGCGCCCACCACCCACGGTCCCTGAGCGAACGGCAGGCCGAGGGCCAGCAGCGCCGCGCCGCCCCCCGCCAGCAGCCGGGTGGTCCACGCGGCCTTGCCGACGCGGTGCACCACCGGCGGCGTGATCAGCGCGGCGGCGAAGTACCCGGCGCCCGACACGCCCAGCATGACCGCGAACGCGGCCATGCCCGCGTCCGGGTCGGTGGTGAAGTGGTTGCGGCACAGCAGCAACGTCATGATCAGCACGATCCCGTACAGGAAGCGGTGCACGGAGATCGCCGCCAGCGCCAGCGCCGCCGGGCCGTTCGCGACCATGTGCCGGGCCCCGTCGGCGAGGCCGTGCAGCACGTTGCCGAGGGCCTCGCGGGTGTGCGGAGCCGCCCGGTCCAGATGCGGGCCGAGCAACCCCCGCGGCAGCAGTGCGGCGACCAGCGCCGCCGCCACCCACAGCGCCGCCGCGCCCAGCAGGATCAGCGCCGTCCCGTCGTCGTGCGGGCCGAACACACGCCGCATCAGATAGCCCAGGCCCGCGCCGGCGAACGCGATCACGGTGCCGGACGTCACGGCGAACGCGTTGGCCGTCACCAGGTGCTCGCGCCGTACGACGTGCGGCAGCGCGGCCGACAGCGCCGCCAGGAAGAACCGGTTGACGCCCAGCACGACCAGCACCGTCACGAAGAACACCGCGCCGTCCTGCCCGGCCGCCACCAGCGCCGCGACGAGCACCGTGAGCAGCGCCCGGACGACCGGCGTCCAGATCAGGATGCGCCGCCGCCGCCACCGGTCGATCAGCACCCCGGCGAACGGCCCGAGCGCCGAGTACGGCAGCAGCGTCACCGCGAACGCGGCCGCCGCCTTGCCCGCCGTCGTCTGCCGCTCGGGCGAGAAGAACACGTATCCGGCGAGCGCGACCTGGAAGACGCCGTCGGTGAGCTGCGACGTGAGCCGGGTGCCGTACAGGCGGCGGAAGTCCCGTCCGCGCAGGATCGCGCGCAGCTCGCTAGCCCTCACCCGATCACCCTACGCGGTAGATCGCCCACTTCGGGGCGGCCCGTTCGCGGGCCCGCCGGGCGGGGCGGTCAGTCGGCCAGCCAGAGGCGGGTGTAGTCGTAGCCCGCCGCCGTCGGCAGGAAGACCGCGCCGCGGACGCGGGCGGAGCGGTAGGCGGTGTGGGCGCGGTTCAGCAGCGGGACGATCGCCGCGTCCCGCATGATCAGGTCCTCGGCGCGCTGCCAGAACCCGGCGGCGCGGGCGGCGTCGGGGGCGGTCAGCGCGGCGTCGATCAGGGCGTTGACCCGCGGGTTGTCGTACCCGCCGTAGTTGGTGGAGTTCGGGCCGTAGACGCGGCCGTCGAACAGGGGCTGCACGACGGTGCGGCCGTTGTTGCCGTACCAGTCGGGCGTCCAGCCGGGGGCGGCGATGTCCCACTGGCCGGCCTCCGTCCGCTCCGGCGTGGAGATCGTCTTGCCGTAGAAGTCGCCGCCGGTGTCGGGGATCAGCTCGGCCCGCACCCCGCACGCCGCCAGGTTCTGCCGGATCGACTCGGCGATCAGCTTGTGCACGCTGTTGGTGCGGTACGGGAACTTCAGCGCCAGGCCGTCCGGATACCCCGCCGCCGCCAGCAGCCGGCGGCAGCGCGCCGGGTCGCCCGCCTCGCCCCGCGTCGGATACCGGTTGGCGGCGGCGTACCCGAAGGAGCCCGGCGGGATCACCGTGTGCAGCGGCTCGGCCACCTCCGGCCCGCCGACGATCTTGACGAGCGCGGCGCGGTCGACGGCGTACTGCAGGGCCTGCCGCACCTCGCGGCGGCCGAGCGCGCCGCGGTTGTTCGGGCTGCGGGTGTTGAACACCAGGTACGGGCTGCTGCTGGGCGCGCGGTGCACGGCGAACCGCTCGTCCCGCCGCGCCCGCAGCCGGGGGATCGCGGCGGTGGGGACCGGCTGGTCCCAGGCCAGGTCGGCGGTGCCCTGCTCCAGCTGCTGCTGGACGGTGGCGGGGGAGTCCTGCCCCAGCGTGATCTGGATCTTCTCGACGTGCCGTTCGCGCAGCGGATCGGTCTCGCGCCGCCACACCGGGTTGCGGGTCAGCACGTACGACATACCCGGCCGGTAGGAGGTGATCTGGTACGGGCCGTTGGAGATGGTGTGCTGCCGGAACTCGGGGCCGTCGGGCACGTACGCGTCGTACTCCTTGGGGGCCGCGGCGGTGTACGGCAGCGCCAGCAGGTTGAGGAAGTCGCTGGCGGGCTCGCGCAGCGTGAACACCAGCGTGTACGGGTCCTTGGCCCGGATGCCGGCGATGTCGTGCGAGTTCTGGTACGCGGCGATGGCCCGGGCGTCGTCGGCCCTGACGCGGGCGAAGCCGCGGCAGAACTCGTCCATGCCGCGGATGGTGGAGGTGTAGTAGCCCCGCCCCGGCGCCGGGGCCGCGGGGTTGCACAGCCGCTTGAAGCCCCGGACGAAGTCCTCGGCGGTGACCGGGCGCGGCGGCCGGGTGTTCCACAGCACGCCCTCGCGCAGCCGGAGCGTGTAGGTGCGGCCGTCCTCGCTGATGCCGCCGTTCTCGCGGCTGGGCACCTGCACCGCCATGTCGGCCCGGACGGGCAGGGTCTCGCTGAAGTCGTTGGACGCCTTCGTGCCGAGCAGCGTCCGCGCGTAGGTGCGGTTCAGCCCGTACGCGCCGACGCTGTTGGCGGCGGCGGTGTCCAGGTGCGACACGTCGGACGAGCCGACGACGCGCAGCGTGCCGCCGTCGCGCGGCGGGCCGTCGGCGACGCGGCCGGAGCCGCTCGCCCCGCACGCCGTCAGGCCCATGGCCAGCCCGGCCAGTCCCGCCGTCACTTTTCCCAGGTCGCGTGCCATCCAAGTCCTCCAGTCGGCCACTGGAACGGTACGCACAATCACTGACGGTGCAACAGTAGGGCCAGAGCGTGACAACGTCCGTAACATCGGCATTTTCGCCATGTAAAGACATGCTTGATGGCGACGAGAGAGCGCCGTCCGGAAGTCCTGGCCGCCCGCCGGTCGACCATCTTTCCCGACCGCGGGCGCAATGGCGGGCCGGCACACGCCGGGGCGGGCGTGTCGTGGCCGTTTCTCCTGTTCTCGGCTTCTCCTGTTCTCGGCCCGGAGACGCCGAACGGCCGCCCGGCGCGCCGGGCGGCCGTTCGGCGTCTCAGCGGGCGAGGGTCAGCGCTCGACCTCGCCGCGGATGAACTCCTCCACGGCCTCGCGCGCACGGTTGTCGTCGTACTGCACGGGCGGGGACTTCATGAAGTAGGAGCTGGCCGACAGGATCGGGCCGCCGATGCCGCGGTCCTTGGCGATCTTGGCGGCGCGGATCGCGTCGATGATGACGCCGGCGGAGTTGGGGGAGTCCCAGACCTCCAGCTTGTACTCCAGGTTCAGCGGGACGTCGCCGAACGCCTTGCCCTCCAGGCGCACGTACGCCCACTTGCGGTCGTCCAGCCACGGCACATGGTCGGACGGGCCGATGTGCACGTCGCTCTTGGCCATCTCGCGCGGCACCTGGGAGGTCACCGACTGCGTCTTGGAGATCTTCTTGGACTGGAGCCGGCTGCGCTCCAGCATGTTCATGAAGTCCATGTTGCCGCCGAAGTTGAGCTGGTAGGTGCGCTGCAGCTCGACTCCGCGGTCCTCGAACAGCTTGGCCATCACGCGGTGGGTGATGGTCGCGCCGATCTGCGACTTGATGTCGTCGCCGACGATCGGGACGCCCGCCTTGGTGAACTTCTCCGCCCACTCGGGGTCGGAGGCGATGAACACCGGCAGGGCGTTGACGAACGCCACGCCCGCGTCCAGCGCGCACTGGGCGTAGAAGCGGTCGGCCTCCTCCGAGCCGACCGGCAGGTAGGACACCAGCACGTCGGCCTTGGTGTCCTTGAGCACCTGGACGACGTCCACCGGCTCCTGGGCGGACTCCTCGATCATGTCGCGGTAGTACTCGCCGAGCCCGTCGTAGGTGTGGCCGCGCTGCACCACGACACCGGTCGGCGGCACGTCGCAGATCTTGATGGTGTTGTTCTCGCTGGCGGTGATGGCCTCGGACAGGTCCATGCCGACCTTCTTGGCGTCCACGTCGAAGGCCGCGACGAACTCCACGTCGCGGACGTGGTAATCGCCGAACCGGACGTGCATGAGACCTGGCACCTTCGTGTCCGGGTCAGCGTCCTTGTAGTACTCGACGCCCTGGACGAGCGAAGCGGCGCAGTTGCCCACTCCGACGATGGCCACGCGCACCGAACCCATCCGGTTGCTCCTTCTCTGTTACGGGACGCGGGGTCGTCACACCCGCCCCCGGTGCTGCGGCCGCGGTGTCAGCGGCCGTCGCGCCGGGGCGCGTCCTGGTTCTTGTCCGAAGTACTCGCGTTCTCCTGTGCCGCCCGCTCGCGTCCGATGAGCTCGTTGAGCCACCGGACCTCGCGTTCGACCGACTCGAGCCCGTGGTTGTGCAGCTCAAGCGTGTAGTGGTCGACCCGTTCCCGGGTCCGCGCCAGCGCGGCGCGCAGTCTCTCCAGCCGCTCCTCCAGCCGGCTGCGCCGGCCTTCGAGGATCCGCAGCCGGACGTCGGCGCGGGTGTGGGAGAAGAAGGCGAAGCGCACGCCGAAGCCCTCGTCCTCCCAGGTCGCCGGTCCGGCCTCGGTGAGCAGGTGCTGCAGTCGCTCCTTGCCGTCGGCGGTGAGCCTGTAGACGATCTTCGACCGGCGGCTCTGCAGGGCGATCGCCACGTTCGGCTCCTCCGGCCGGTCCTCGACGATCAGCCCGTTGGCCAGCAGTTGCTTGAGGCACGGGTAGAGCGAGCCGTAGGAGAACGCACGGAACATGCCGAGCAGGGCGTTGAGCCGCTTGCGCAGCTCGTAGCCGTGCATGGGGGACTCGTTGAGCAGGCCGAGCACGGCGAGCTCCAGCACGCCGGAGCCCCTCTTGCCTGCCATCGCGCCCCCCCGGGTCGCCGGTCGATGTTCCCGCCCTTCGGGGTCTCCCCCGAAGGGCGCCGCGGGCCCCGGTCGGTCGGCCGTGGGCCGGGGCCGTCCGGGCCGCGGGATGTATCGAGTCAATGTATCGATTCGATACATCGCAAAGATACGTAGCTCCCATGCTTCCTGGCAAGTGGCCCAACCCCGGAAATCCGTACCGTCTACCCCTGGCAGGAGGGGGTTTCGTCACCTTCCGTACTGGTTTGCGATCTTTCCAGGCATGCCGGTGCGACGTACGCTGCTGGCATGTCGGGGCGGAGGGACCGCCGATGAGGCCGCGCCTGGTCGTCGACTACGGCCTGGCCAAGCGGGCGGCGCTGGCCCGGCTGCGGTCCGGTCGGCTGGCCCGGGACGACGCGTGCGACGCGCATCCCTACCTGCTGCGCGCGGCCAAGTACCACGGCGAGCCCACCGACAAGCGCTGCCCGGTCTGCCGGCGCGAGCGCCTCACCCACGTCACCTACGTGTACGGGGACGAACTCGGACGGTACGCGGGCCGCGTCAAGGCGACGTCCGAACTGGCCGAGATGGCCCGGGAATATGGCGAATTCCGAGTCTTTGTTGTCGAGGTATGCCAGGGTTGCGCCTGGAACCATCTAACGGTGTCATACGTCCTCGGGCACGGAGAGGAGCCCCGCGGCCAGCGGGGATAGGCCCTCCGGGTCACGCGTTCCGCCCGGCGCGCCAGCGCGGGGCCGGACGAGCGGATCGTGCACAGCCGTCTCCCGCTCATCAGCGTGCACAGTAATCTTCGGACGACGCACCATCCGTACCCCCCGTTGATGAGGTCGCGTGAGTATTCCAAGCCAGCCCCGACCAGGACCCGGGTCGCAGTGGCCGGGCGGGCAGAACGGTCCCCGCTCCGGCCGGCCCGGGATGCCCAGCAGGCAGGGCATGCCGAGCGGCGGCGACGCCGCCTCGGGCATGCCCGGCCGCCCGCCGCAGCCGGGTCGTGGTCCCGGCGGGCGAGGAGGCGCACCGAGCGGACCGGGCGGCGGCATGGGTAGGCCGCAGGGCGGTCCGGGACGTCACAGCGCGGGCCGGGTGCCCCCGGGCCCCGGTGGCGGCGGATCGCGCCGCGCCGCCAGCGGCATGCCCGGCGCACCTGGTGGTCCGGGGCGTCCAGGCGGTCCGGGTGGGCGCGGTCCGGGCGGTCCAGGGGGGCGAGGCCCCGGCGGTCCGGGCAGGCATGGCGGCGGCCCCGGCGGCCCCGGCGGACGCGGGCGCGGCCCCCGCGAACCGGAGGACCGCGAACGCAAGTGGTACGACCACCTGCGCTCCCGCCCCACCGGCTGGCGCCGGTTCCTGCCCTCGTGGAAGCTCGTCGTGGGCGGCGGCCTGTTCAGCTTCCTCGGCCTCGCCGCGCTGATCGGCGTCGCGTACGCGCAGACGCCGGTGCCCGACCAGGGCAACGAGGAGGCCACCAAGACCGCGGCGATCTTCTACTACCGGGACGGCAAGACCGAGATCGGCCGGTTGGGTACGAACCGGGTGCCGGTCACTTTCGATCAGATCCCGGAGCATGTTCGCTATGCGGTGATCGCCGCGGAGAACCGCACCTTCTACACCGACAGCGGATTCTCGGTGAAGGGCATCACCCGGGCGGTGTGGAACAACCTCACCGGCGGTGAGACCCAGGGCGGTTCGACCATCACCCAGCAGCTCGCCAAGAACTACTACCTCACGCCCGAGCAGACGATGAGCCGAAAGTTCAAGGAGATGTTCATCTCCTTGAAACTGGAGGACAAGCTGGGCAGCAAGAACAAGATTCTTGAGCTGTACCTGAACACCATCTACTTCGGCCGCAACTCCTACGGCATCCAGGCCGCGTCCAAGAGCTTCTTCGGCAAGGACGTCAGCAAGCTGTCGCCGGACGAGGGGGCGCTGCTGGCCGCCATCATCCAGCAGCCGGGCCGGTTCGACCCGCGCAGCGACGACGCCGAGGCCGTCAAGCAGACCCAGGCGCGCTACCTCTACGTGCTCGACGGCATGCGCAAGATGGGCAAGCTGAGCGACGCGGACTACGCCAAGTACAGCCAGCGCATGCCGCAGACCAAGGAGATCGGCGGCAGCGCCACCTTCGGCGGCCAGAACGGCTACATGATCAAGCGGGCGCTGCGCGAGCTGCAGCGCGACCAGGGCATCAGCGAGGACGAGGTCATCCGCAACGGCCTGCGCGTCGTCACCACCTTCGACCGCAAGAAGATGGTCGCGGCCAAGCAGGCCGTGGAGAAGTCGGTCCCCGGCGTCGACCCCAGGAAGCTGCTCAAGCAGCACGTGCGGCTGGGCCTGACCTCGGTCAACACCACCAACGGCGAGGTCGAGGCCATCTACGGCGGGCCGGACTACCTCAAGCAGTCGTTCGACAACGTGTGGGCGGGCTCGGCGCAGGCGGGCTCGGCGATGAAGCCGTACGTGCTGGCCACCGCGCTGAAGAACGGCTGGAGCCTGCGCACCACGGTGGAGAACCGCTCCGGCGTGTCGTTCAACGGCAGCGGCCAGGTCGTGCCCGCCGGCACGCCCGGCGCGCTCGCCCCCATCCGCAACAGCCACTCCGGCCCGGCCGCGATCGACCTGATCAAGGCCACCCAGGAGTCGAGCAACACCGGGTTCGTGCAGCTGGCGCTGAAGGTCGGCGTCCCGAACGTGGCGGAGACGGCCGAGAACGTGGGCATCTCGTCCGACCTGGTCGAGCCGTACAAGAACCAGGCCGGTCTGGCGCTGGGCATCAACGACATCCGGCCCATCGAGCAGGCCGCCGGGTACGCGGTGTTCGCCAACGGCGGCACGTACTACCAGCCGCACGTCGTCCGCGAGGTCCGCACCAAGGACAACGCGGGCGAGTACAAGAAGCTCAACTGGAAGGTCCGCAAGGACGTCTTCTCCGAGAACGTCACCCGCGACGTCACCTACGCGATGCAGCAGGTCGTCAAGCCGGGCGGTACCGCGACGGCCGCGGCGCTGTCCGACCGGCCGGTGGCCGGCAAGACCGGTACCACCGAGAAGAACGTGGCGACCTGGTTCGTCGGCTTCACCGCGAACCCGAAGCTGTCCACGGCCGTGACGATGTTCAACGACAAGAAGAAGACGTTGTACATCCCGGGCCTGGGCGAGATCTCCGGTGGTGTCGTCCCCGCGCGGATCTGGCACGCCTACACCGCGGCGGTCGCGCAGGGCACCACGCCCGAGCAGTTCGCTCCGCCGGTGTTCGGCGGCGACCAGCAGACGTTCGGCAAGACGACGCCCACGCCGACGGCGAGCGAGACGCCCGAGGACCGCGAGACGGAGCAGCCCGACTGCGAGGACCCGCGCAACCGGCGCCACCCGAAGTGCGCCCAGCAGACGCCGACGGCCCCGACGACGCCGTGCCCGCCGGGGCAGGGCAACGGCAACTGCCTCCCCTCGTCGACGCCGACGCCGCCGAACAACGACAAGTTCTGCGAGTACTTCCCGAACCATCCGCGGTGCCAGGGGAACGACGACGATGACGACGACTCGAACGATCCGACCAATCCGAATCCGCAGCAGCAGTCGTCACCGCTGACCTACTCGAGATCAAGGCCGTAGCGCCACGACCCACCGCGAACGGCCCCGCCCCGGGCGACCCCCGGGGCGGGGCCGTTCGCCGTACCGGGGCGACGTTCCGCTCGCCCGCGCGCCCCTCCGGCTGCCGCCCCGTCATGACGCCGCGCGCGTGCCGACGTGCGCAGTACCCTCGGACGACGCAGGTCCCTCGACACCGAGCAGGAGTGAATCGCGCACAATGCCGGGCCCGAGCGGCCGCGGACGCACCGGTCGTCCCACCGTGCGACCGTGAGCGGCCGGTCGTCGGCGCGGAGCCCGAAGGTACATTCGCCTAACGAAGGCGGCAGAGTAACTACCTGATGAGGTCGCGTGAGCTACCGAAGCCAGTACGGACCGGAACACGGAGAGGGCCCGGCGCGGCGGTCGGGCTCCTACCCGCCCGGTGGGGCGGGGGCGTCGGGCGGCGGTGCGCCGGACCTGGGTCCCGCCTCGGGAACGGGGGGAAGACCGGGCGGAAGAGTCTCGGCGCGCGGAGCACCGGGGCGAAGACGGCGCGGCGCCCCGCCTCCGGGGCATAGGGCCGCGGCATCTCCGATGCCCGGCGGGGGGCCGCCGTGGGAACCCGGCGGACCGGGCGGCCCCGGGGGGCCGGGCTCCGGCGGCGGGGGGCGTGGACGCGCCCGCCCCGGCAAGCCCCCCAAGGCCGGATGGCGGCGCTACGCACCGTCCTGGAAGATCCTCGCCGGGCTCACGGCGCTCGTCATGCTCGCCGGGGTGACCCTGTTCGCCGTCGGCTACACGATGACGCCGATGCCCACCAAGCCGCAGGACGGCGTGACCGACGAGGGCTCGGCCATCCTCTACGCCGACGGCAAGACCCCGATCGTCCGGCTCGGCGCGCACCGCGAATCGGTCCCATTGGACAAGGTGCCCGAACACGTCCGCAACGCCGTGCTCGCCGCCGAGGACCGCGGCTTCTACCAGGAGAGCCTCGGCGTGTCCCCCAAGGGCCTGGCCCGCGCCGTGTTCAAGACCGCGATCGGCGGCGACACCCAGGGCGGCTCCACGATCACCCAGCAGCTGGCTCGAAACTATTACAAGGGGCTCAGCCAGGACCGCACTCTCAGCCGCAAGATCAAAGAGATCTTCGTCTCACTCAAGATCGGCGAGAAGCTCTCCAAGGACAAGATCCTGGAGATGTACCTCAACACGGTCTACTTCGGCCGCCAGGCCAACGGCATCCAGGCCGCGGCCCGCGCCTACTTCCACAAGGACGTCGGCAAGCTGACCGTCGCCGAGGGCGCCCTGCTGGCCGCGATGATCCAGCGGCCCACCTACTTCAAGACCCAGGGCAACGACGAGGCCAACCGGGCGCTGCGCGCCCGCTGGAAGTACGTCCTGGACGGCATGGTCGAGATGGGCGCGCTGTCGGAGGCCGACCGGCAGCGGCAGAAGTTCCCGCTCACCGAACGCGAGTGGACCGACACCAAGCAGACCAACCAGACCGGGTTCATCAAGGAACGCGTGATGGACGAGCTCCGGCAGATCAAGGGCCTGCCGGACGACGTGGAGAACGCCGGTCTGCGCATCACCACCAGCCTCGACCCCCGCTGGATGTCCTACGCCCGGCAGGCGATGGCCGAGGCCGGCGTGAAGAACTGGCCGAAGAACATCGGCACCGGGCTGATCGCCGTCGATCCGGAGAACGGCGAGATCAAGGCGTTCTACGGCGGCGACCCCAAGCGCAGCCAGGTCGACACCGTCTTCACCCCGGGCGCCCAGGTCGGCTCGTCGTTCAAGCCGTACGTGCTGGCCACCGCGCTCAAGAGCGGGCAGAGCATCAAGTCGACCATCGACGGCCACTCGCCGCAGTGCTTCGACGGCAGCGGCGAGAGCCACCCGATCTCCTCCAGCTGCTACACCGTCAACAACGACGAGGGCGACCCGCCGATGGGCGTGATCGACCTGGTCACCGCCACCGAGAAGTCGGTCAACACCGCCTACGTCAAGCTCGGCCTCAAGCTCGGTCTCGACCGGGTGGCCGAGACCGCCGAGGAGTTCGGCATCCCCAAGCGCTACCTCGACCCGCACCGCGACGCCGGCGGTCTGTCCCTGGGCATCGCCAACATCCCGGCGGTGTACCAGGCGGCCGGGTACGCGGCGTTCGCCAACGGCGGCACGTCCGTCACCCCCCACCTGATCAGGAAAGTGCAGGTGAAGACCGAGGACGGCACGTACCGGACGATCCCGCTGCCGTGGGGCAAGGACAAGGGCGAGCGGATCCTCACTCAGGACCAGGCCGCCCAGGCCACCTACGCGATGCGCAAGGTCGTCACCAGCGGCACCGCCACCAACGCGCAGCTCAGCGACGGCCGCCAGGTCGCCGGCAAGACCGGCACCACCGACCGGAACGCCGCGGCCTGGTTCGTGGGCTACATCCCGCAGCTGTCCACGGCCGTGACGATGTTCAACAAGAACGGCCAGAAGCCGATCACCGGCATCCCCGGGTTCCAGGGCAACAGCATCTACGGCGGCACCGTCCCGGCGAAGATCTGGAAGAACTTCATGGAGAAGGTCATCGCCGGGGAGAACCTGCAGCCGGAGACCTTCCCGCAGCCCACCTACAGCGACACCGCCGCCAAGGCGTGGGACACGCCGCCCCCGCCCAGCCCCAGCCCGACGCCGACGCCCTCGCCCTCGCAGACCTGCCCGCCCGGTCAGGAGGAGGGCCCGGACGGGGACTGCCCGCCGTCGTCGCCGTCCCCCTCGCCGAGCATCACGGCCACGCCGCCGATCGGGCAGGTTCCGTGCAACCGGTTCGGCATGCCGGTCGGCTGCAACCCGAACATCCCCCCGTCCGACCCGCCGCCGCGGTGGTGGTGCAACTCGCACCCCTACCACCCCAAGTGCGAGTCGACCGAACCGAACTTCGGGTCGAACGACTGACGGACGCGCAAGCCCGGCCCTTCTGGCGTACTTCGCGAGGGGCCGGGCCCGCGTGCCATAGTGTGCGACCATGTCGCCGTCTTCTTCCGCGGATGGATACGCCGGCTCCGAGGTGAGCGCGGAGGACCCCGCCGCGCCCGCCCCGGCCGGCGCGGGCGGACGCCTGCGCGGCCTGGTGCCCGTGCTGACCGGCGTGACGAGCCTGGTGTGCCTGCTGGGCTGGCTGCAGAAGCAGCCGTGCGCCACCGCCGGGTTCGACTTCGTCAAGACGACGACGCGCGCCTGCTACACCGACATCTACCCGCTGTACTTCGTGCGCGGGCTGAACGAGAACAAGATCCCCTACTTCGACTCCTTCGCCGGCGACACCTTCCGCTACGTCGAGTACCCGGTGCTGAGCGGCGCGTTCATGCAGGTGGTGAACTGGCTGGTCCAGCCGTTCGACGCCGGCGGGCGCGGGATGGCGTTCTACAACGTCACCGTCGTGCTGCTGGCGGTGCTGGCGGTCGTCACCGTGCTGGCCACCGCCTACGCGGCGGGACGGCGCTCGCTGCGCGCGGGCCTGATGGTGGCGCTGTCCCCGTCGCTGCTGCTCACCGCCTACATCAACTGGGACCTGCTGGCCGTCGGCCTGACGGCGCTGGCGGTGGCGGCCTGGTCGCGCCGCGCCCCGGCGCTCGCGGGCGTGCTGCTCGGCCTGGCGATCGCCGCGAAGTTCTACCCGGTGCTGTTCCTGTGGCCGCTCGTCCTGCTGTGCGTGCGGGCGGGGCGATGGCGGGCCCTGGGACGCCTGCTGGCGGGCACCGCCGCGAGCTGGCTGGCGGTGAACCTGCCGGTGATGCTGTTCGCCTGGGACGGCTGGCTGACCTTCTACTCCTTCAGCCGCACCCGGGGCATCGACTGGGGCTCCATCTTCTACTTCCTCCAGGACCACGGCCTGGCGAGCGTGGCCGAACGCGACCAGCTCAACCTGGTGGGCACCGGGACGTTCGCGCTGCTCGCCCTGGCCATCGGCGTGCTGGCGCTGGCCGCCCCCCGCCGTCCGCGCCTGCCCCAGTTGATGCTGCTCGTCCTCATCGCGTTCATGCTGCCCAACAAGGTGTGGTCGCCCCAGTACGTCCTGTGGCTGCTGCCCCTGGTGGCGCTGGCCCGCCCCCGCCTCCCCGCCTACCTGCTGTGGCAGGCGGGTGAGCTCGTCTACTTCTTCGGCATCTGGTGGTACCTGCTGTCGGTGTCCCTCCGCGTGGACGGCGCCGGACTGTCCGCGACGCTCTCGACGCTGCTGGGCTTCGACCTGCCCACCGAGGGCATCGACGCCAACGCCTACTACGTCGCCCTGCTCGCCCGCTTCGTCACGGTTCTGCTGCTCGCCGTGCTGGTCGTCCGCGACATCCTGCGCCCGTCCGGCGACCCCGTCCGCACCGACGGCGACGACGACCCCGCCGGAGGCGTCCTCGATCAGGCCCCCGACACCTTCCGCCTGACCGCCCGCCTCAGCGCCCTCCGCCCCCTCAAGACAACCTGACCACAACCGATGCAGCCGCACCCGAAACAGCACACCCACATCGCCGCCGCATCCGGGTGCCTTGGCGGGATTCGGGAGGCACGCCGGCGCGGCGGCCGCCGGGGGCTGATGCTGATGCGGCCCCACCCGCCGGGTGACGGCGTGACCACAGCGCCGACGTGCCGCCTCACCGGTGCGTGCCTCGCGGGATCCGGGAGTCGCGTTGCTGCGGCGGCATCTGGCTCGGCTGCCGCTGCCGGTACAGCGGCGTCCGCCCCGCTCCCGGTGAGGTGACCCGCGACCCGGATGGCGTGACCAGGTCGCTGACGTGTCCTCCGGCGGGCCGCATCACCGGTGCGCGCCTTGGAGAGTCAGGAGTCCTGGTGGGACGCCGGTGCGGCGGTGTCCGTCCCGCCCCCCGTGACGCGATCCGCGACCGGCCACCGTCCGCAGTGCCGTCCGGCGCGTCGGCGTGCGCCGCGAGTGGCTGCAAATCCTCACCGGTCCCGCCGCTCCGGCGGACTGCGACGCACCGGACTTCCACCGGCGCCTGCCTGCCTATTGGCTGGATGGTTCGTGGGGCGGGGAGGGGGTGCTGTGGCTGTGCTTGGACGGCACCGGAGGGCAAGCGGCGGGCACCGCGCGGGCGTTGCCTCACCGTGGCCGGCCGGACGTCCTCTTCGACGCGCCGCGTGGCTCGGCCCTGCCGTGCCGGTGGAGCGTGACGCATCGCACCGGGCGGCGGCTGACCGGGACGCAAGTTCCTGCCAGCCGGGACGATCAGCGGAGGCGTCTTCGGGGTCGCGAGCGTCATGATGTTGTCATGTTCGTCCCTTCGGTGCGGGACGGGTGCCTGCGTCCGGACGCCCCGGATCACGGCGCCTCAAGGCCCGCGGGGACGCGGACGCGGAAAGGAACGGCTGCCGGCACGTGTGCCGCGAGTGGTGGCGGGAACGGTGGGAGCCATGTCCAGTTCGTCCCCTCGGCCGACGACGGCGCCCGGTCCGGGCGGTGCCGTGGCGCCTGCCCGCATGGCCCTGTCCGTAGGCGCGGACGCCCTGATCGCCCGTTACCGGCCGTGGCGACCCGGAGGGCGCCGATGCCGCCACCGGATGCCGGCGGCCTCGCGAGCCGGAATAACGACTTTGCCGGGAGGTGACGTTTCGTGGATGCGAACCGAGCACTGAACGAGTTGCTCATCGGACGGTTGAAGCCGGGCGTCTACCAGTGGCGGATCCCGCCGACACCCGGCGCCGTCGGCGACACCGGCTGGACGGAACGCGCCCGGGCGGCGGGCTGGCGCGCCTACCACCTCGACGGGCGCCGCGCCCGCGACAAGGACGCCTTCCTGCGCCTGTGCGCCGAGGTCTTCGCGTTTCCGGCGACGTCCGGCGGCGACTGGGACGCGCTGGAGAAGTGCCTGACCGACCTGTCGTGGGCCCCCGCGCGCAACGGCTACCTGGTGCTGTACGAGTCGTGGGCCGAGCTCGCCGAGGCCGACCAGCCGTCGTTCCGCACCGTCTTGGACATCTTCGCCAAGGCCGTGGAGGAGTGGCGGGAGACCGCCACCCCCATGACCGTGCTGTTGTCGAACGTCGGCGTGGAGGTGGCGGGCGTCCCCCGCCTCGCCTGACGGCCGGTGACGCGACGGCGTGACGGCACCCCGAAGGCCCCGGCGGTGATTCCTCCGCCGGGGCCTTCGGCGGCGCCGCCCGTCAGCCTTCGGCGGCGCCGCCCGTCAGTAGGTCGACGTACTCGAGCTGACGCTCCACAGCGCGAAGCCGTAGATCCCGAAGATGACGACCCAGTAGATGATCCACAGGGCCGTGACGACGTAGCCGAGGACGAGGCCGGCGACGGCCTGGCCGTGCCCCTCCTGGCCGGTGCGCTTGATCTGGCTGTGCGCGATGTGGCCGCAGATGATCGCCGGGATGGAGGTCAGCCCGCAGAACACGAAGCCGACGATCCCCAGGACCAGCGAGGCGGTGGCCAGACCGTTCGTGCCCACCACCGCGGGCTGGGCGGACGGGTAGTAGTGGTGCTGCACCGCGGGCTGCTGCTGGTAGGGCTGGGCGTACGGGTCCGGCTGCCCGTAGGAGCCGTATGGGTCCGACGGTCCGTAAGGGGGGTGTGCCATGGGAGTCCCGTTCGTTCTGGGCGCGCTCGCCACGGGGCTGGTTCCGAGCTTCGCCGGTTGTCTCGTGATTGGTGACGGTGTTCGGTTGGACGTTGTCGATCGCTTGCCGGTTCACCATGGTGCCGGACCCGGCCGCGGGCCCGGAAGTGCGCCGGAACCGGTCAGGCCGCCAGGTTGGCGCGCAGCCAGGAGATGTCCTGCGCCTGGCCCGCCTTGGGCGTCTCCACGACCACCGGTGCGCCGGCGGCCCGCACCACCGACAGGATCAGCTCCGGGTCGATGGTGCCGCTGCCCAGGTTGGCGTGCCGGTCGGCCCCCGAGCCGAACGCGTCCCGGCTGTCGTTGCAGTGCACCAGGTCGATCCGCCCGGTGATGGACTTGATCCGGTCGACCGCGTCGATCAGCTCCTCGCCGGCGGCGTGCGCGTGGCAGGTGTCCAGGCAGAACCCGACCTTGGAGTCGAGGTCGGCGACGCCCGACAGCACCTCCCACAGCCGGGCGATCCGGTCGAACCTGCGCGCCATGGCGTTGTCGCCGCCCGCGGTGTTCTCGATGTAGATCGGAACCGGGCAGTCGAGCCGTTCGAAGACCTTGCGCCAGTTCTCGAAGCCGGTCTCGGGGTCGTCCTGCTTCAGCACGTGCCCGCCGTGCACGACCAGGGCCTTGGCGCCGATCGACGCGGCCGCCTCCAGCTGCTGCGCGAGCACCTTGCGGCTGGGCACGCGGATCCGGTTGTTGGACGTCGCCACGTTGATGATGTACGGGGCGTGCACGTACACGTCCACCCCGGAACCGCGCAGCGCCTCAACGCCTTCCGGCAGGACGGGTTTCTTCCAGCCCTGCGGGTCGCCGAGGAAGAACTGGACGACCTCCGCCCCGATCGAACGGGCGGTGTCGAGCGCGTTGTTCTGGTCGACGTGGGCTCCGATGCGCATGTCCCGAGCCTATCCGCGACCTCCGACATCGGCTCGCCGAGCCGTTTCACCTGACCGCACCGGACACCCCTGTTGCCCGTGCAGGCCATGCCCGCCGGTGAGCCGGTGCGTGCTCCGAGGGGCGGCCCCCTGCCCGTTCTGCGTGGTGCACCCAACCCGATCGCACCTCGCCCGGGTGCCCTCTGCGGGTGCACCGGCCGTGTGCTGGGGGGCGGGCGATGGAGGCCGTCTGCCGGGGTGGGACAGAGAGCTTGCCACTGTGGCGGCGGACCTCGGGGGGCAGGCGGTCGGAGGGGGCGCGCGTAGGTTTCGGATCGGTGTCTCAGCCGCCGACGACGGCAGGGCCCTGGCAAGGGGTGATAGCGCCACGGCGGGCCGGATCGTCGAGGCGCGGCGCAGGACGCCGAGCGGACACGGCCAGGGCCGTGCCGTGTCCGGTGCCGGGTGTTGTGAGGCCGCGCGTCCGCGGGAGGCGGACGCGCGGGAGCGGGGACGGGTGTGTTGGCAGTGCTGGGGTCGGGCGGCGAAGGCTGGGGCGCGCCCTCGCACGACGGGCGGGTCAAATGCTGAAGCCGCCGTGGCGCAGTGCGAAGGCGGCGCCCAGGAACGAGGCGATCATGCCGATGACGTTGAGCCAGCGCTCGCCCGTGGTCGCGGAGATCATCTGCGAGAAGAGCGCCAGCGGCAGGCCGATCACGCCCGCCAGCATTCCGAAGAAGTGGGTCGCCGGGATGAATCCCAGCACCAGGGCGATCAGGCCGATCGTGATGGCGGCGATGGCCAGCGCGTTCTCCAGCGGGTGCCGCTCTCCGTCGGTGTTGAGCGTGAGCAACGGGCGCTTTGTTCCGGTCGCCTCGTCGGACATCGGTCCACCCCCTCCAAGTGCGGTCGGGAAGCTCGTCGGGTCGGGGTTCACCTGTGGTTCCGGCCACGGCGGTCGCGGATCGGCGCCGCCGGGCACGGACGACGCGGTAAAGAGATTCCCCACGGTCCGATAGATCAACCGGAGCCGCGAGTGCGGAAACCGTCGGCGGGGACCGGTAGTGTCGAACATGGATTCGAGGCCGCGTGGACACCCAGGAGGTGCCGAAGATGAGGGAGAGCGAACTCGCGGTCATCGGCGACGCGGAGCTCGTCGAGGAGCTGTCGCTGCTGACCACCCAGACCGCCCGCATGCGCGCCCGGATGGCAGACATCATGGCCGAGCTGGAGCGCCGCCGCTGCGCCGCCAGGTCGGCCCCCGCCACCGCGACCCGCCGCTGACGCCGCCTCTCATGAGCGCGATGCGGTGGTGCCGTGGCCGTCGTCCGGGTCCGGCGACGCCGCCGGGCCCGGTGCCGGCGGCGGTCGGGGCGCCGGCGGCGCGTCCCGCCGCCTTGACGACCGGCGCGGGCCGGACCGCTGCGGTGCCCGTCCCCAGGAGCGTCGCCACCGGCAACCCCCACGCACGGCGCCGGTGCGGTGTCAGCGGCGGCATGCGGGGCGTCGCGGGCGACGGCCCTGCGGGCGTCACCCCGGTCGCCGGGACGGCGGTCGGCGGCCGGGGCCCGACACCTCCGGCGAGTCCGGGAGCCGCACCCGCTCGTCCGCGGCCCCGTCTCCGCGACCACCGGACGCCTCGGCGGCGCCCCCGGTCGTCGCCGCGTCCCACAACGTCGACCGGCCCCCGGATAGGCCCCTTGATGCCGCGCTTGCTCAGCCGTCACCTCGCGAGGGTGGCCGGGTTCTCCTTTTGGGTGGACGAAGCCGGTCGAATCGCGGTAGAGCAGGCAGAGTGCCCTGGCGGCAGCCCCGAGAAGGGGTTCGGAGGGCGTCTGAGCTTGGTAGCCTGTACCGGTCTCACGGGCGGTGGTGCCCCGATCATCGGTTCGGTCCGCCGCCGTGGGGGACGCAAGAGCCCTCCTGTCACGGAGAGACCGTGACCGCATCAGTCCAGAGGAGGTAGGGACATAAGCATGCGTCGTTACGAAGTCATGACCATCCTCGACCCCGCGATCGACGAGCGCAACGCGGCCGCGTCGCTGGACCCGTTCCTGAAGGTCGTCAAGGATGGCGGCGGCAGCGTGGAGAAGCTCGACGTCTGGGGTCGTCGGCGCCTGGCCTACGACATCCAGAAGAAGTCGGAGGGCATCTACGCGGTGATCGACCTGACGGCCGAGCCTGCCACGGTCAAGGAGCTCGACCGGCAGCTCAACCTGAGCGAGTCGGTGCTGCGTACGAAGGTCATCCGCCCCGAGGTCCACTGAGCGGGGCCCGGTACCGCACACCAGCCACACCAGCCGGAGCGAGCCCATGGCAGGCGACACCCAGATCACCCTTGTCGGCAACCTCGTCGAGGATCCGAACCTTCGCTTCACCCCCAGCGGGCAGGCGGTCGCGTCATTCCGCGTCGCGTCCACGCCGCGGTTCTTCGACCGCCAGTCGGGGGAGTGGAAGGACGGCGAGGCCCTCTTCCTCACCTGCAACGTCTGGCGGCAGGCGGCCGAGAACGTGGCCGAGAGCCTGCAGCGCGGCATGCGGGTGATCGTGCAGGGGCGGCTCAAGCAGCGCTCGTACGAGACCCAGCAGGGTGAGAAGCGCACCGTGTACGAGATCGAGGTCGACGAGGTCGGCCCGTCCCTGCGCAACGCGACCGCGAAGGTCAACAAGACCCAGCGCCAGGGCGGCGGCGGCTTCGGCGGCCCCGGCGGCGGTTTCGGCGGTGGCGGCCAGGCCGGCGGCCCCGGCGGCGCCCCGATGGACGACCCCTGGGCCACCACCGGCGGTGGCGGGGGCGGGTTCTCCGACGACCCGCCGTTCTGACCCGCACTCGGACATGCCTCGGCTGCGACCCGCCACGGCCGGCCCGGTCGTGGCGGCCGTCGCACCGGGCCGACCCCCTCGACCGCACGGCAGGGGCTCCGCCGGCGGCGCCGGTGGCGGCCTCGCGCCGCGTCGGCCGGCATCCAACCTTGAACACACGTCCATTCCCGCGTGAGCGGGGCTCTCGTTAAAGGAGCACCACGATGGCGAAGCCACCTCCGCGCAAGCCCAAGAAGAAGGTTTGCGTGTTCTGCCAGGAGAAGATCTCCTACGTCGACTACAAGGACACGGTCCTGCTGCGGAAGTTCATCTCCGACCGCGGCAAGATCCGTGCCCGCCGCGTGACCGGTAACTGCACCCAGCACCAGCGGGACGTCGCCACGGCGATCAAGAACGCCCGCGAGATGGCGCTGCTGCCGTACACCAGCACCGCGCGCTGAGTGGGGAGGGACCAGCAGACATGAAGCTCATCCTGACCCAGCAGGTCTCCGGGCTCGGCGAGCCGGGGGACGTCATCGAGGTCCGTGACGGCTACGGCCGCAACTACCTCGTGCCGCGCGGGTTCGCGATCAAGTGGACTCGGGGCGCGGAGAAGCAGATCGAGTCCATCAAGAAGGCGCGGGCGGCCCGCGAGATCGCGACGATCGAGCACGCCCGCGAGATCGCCGACCAGCTGCAGGCCCTGAAGGTGACGCTGCGCACCCGCAGCGGCAGCAACGGGCGCCTGTTCGGCGCGGTGACCGCCGCCGACATCGTCGAGGCGGTCAAGGCCGCCGACGGGCCCGAACTGGACAAGCGCCGCATCGAGATCGCCAACCCGATCAAGACGCTCGGCTCCCACCAGGTCAGCGTCCGGCTGCACGCCGACGTCAACGCGACGATCGACGTCAACGTCATCGCCGCCTGATCGGACCGCGGCAACGACACCACTGACGCGATGCGCCACGCCGCCCAGGGACCACCAGCGGCCGGCGGCCCCACCCCGCGACGTGGCGCATCGCGCCGGGCCTGCACACCCGGCGCCCCACCCCTTGTCCTCAAGGCTCCGCGCTGACCAGCCCACAAGCGGCCGGGGCGGGCTGACCCTCGACACCGTTCCACGTCGGCCGCAGACACTGCTCGCCACCTGGACCGGTCACTGCCGCACCCGCACGCCAGACACTCGCTAGCGAGCCGACGAAGCACTGCCAAGTCCTGTCCGGTGGATCATGGTGGATCCGCAGCACTGCGCTGGTCCCGCCCGGTGGTGCGCGCTTGGCGCGGCGGGCGGCGTTGCCGCGTCGTCACTCAAGCCGGTTGGTGACGTTGCGGCATCGGCGGGGTGGCCGTATCGGAGACGGGGCCGCCGCCTCGGTCCGCGGCAGATCCGTCCGGCCCGCTGACCGGCCGTTCGCAGATGGTGGGGGCGCGCCGCGGGTCCGCAGCAGATGGCGGGCGACCCGGCTACCGCCCCTCGCATTCGAGATCGACCACAGCCGAAAGCAGGAGCCATCACGGGCGGCCCGGAGTCGTCCCGGTTCTGCGCTTCGACCTGTGTGCCGCGCACGGGGGGTGCGCAGCACGGCCAGGAGCGCCGAGGGCCGGGCTGCCCCGTCCCGCCCGATGCCGACGGCGCGTACCGTGCCCACCTCCGTCTTCTGATGTATGGCTGATTGCGTTGCGGCTCTATGGGGTGCGTCGCAGCAGGGCAGAGGGGCACGAGCGGAAGCCCGTCTGCGCGTGGCCTGTGCTGCGTTTCATGTGAAACGTCCGCGAAACGCCCTCTCTTTGGTGCCCCGTCTGCCGGACAACTACCTTCCGTAGTGATCCGACCGCGGGGGGAAGGGGCGATATGGCCGCGCTTTCGAAAGGTCATCCTGAAGAAGGCAGGTGGCCGATGCGCCGGACGGTGGCGGGGGTGCTCGGCATCGGCCTGTTCGACGCCTTTCTTCTTGAGACGTTGCCCGCGGTTGCCGCCGCGGACTCTCCGCACCTGCCGGCGGGCGGCCAAGACGACCGTCGGCTTGCCCTGTCCGCTTTGCGTCCCCGGATCCACACGCGCAGCGAGTGGGGTGCACGGCCGCCTCGGGAACGGGCCCAGATCCTGCGCCGTCGGCCCAGAAACATCGTCGTCCACCACACGGCCACGCCGAACTATCCGGACGAGTCGCTCCAACACGCCTACTGGCTGTCACGCTGGATCCAGCATCACCACATGCGCGTCCGGGGTTGGGCCGACGCCGGGCAGCAGCTCACCATCAGCCGTGGCGGCCACGTGATGGAGGGCAGGAACCGCAGCCTGAGGGCCATCCGGCGCGGTCACCTGGTCGTCGGTGCGCAGGTACGGGGCTACAACCGCACCACCATCGGCATAGAGAACGAGGGCACCTATATGGAGGACGAGGTGCCCCGCCGACTCTGGGTCTCCCTGGAGCGGGTCTGCGCGTGGTTGTGCGCGCAGTACGAACTCGACCCGTTCCGCGCCATCGTCGGACACCGCGACTTCGCCGCCACCGACTGCCCCGGCGACGTCCTGTACGCGATGCTTCCCGACCTGCGGCGCGGCGTCGCGGACCGTCTCGAACGTTCCATCGGACGCGCCCGGCCGAAGAAACCACGGGTGCGCAGAAGGGCCGACGCCCGCGCCGCCCGCCCCGACACCGACCCCGCGCCGAGCACGTCGCCGACGTCCCGTCCTTCCGCGCCTGAAACGCCCAGTCCCTCGTCCACCAGGCCTGACGCGCCATCAGCGGCTCCGGAACCGGCCGTGACGGATCCGGTGAGCCCTCCTGAGGCGCCTGGTGACGCGTCATCCCTGCTGGACCTTCTCGAGTAAGGGGGTGTTCCGCCGGGGAGGCCACCTAGCCAGATGCTCCTCTGCGGTTCAGCGGGATGGCCGGGCGATCGGCGTGCAGATCACCGACGCGGCGTCCTGCACTGGGCGGCCAACGTGGGTGACCCCTCGCTGACCTGGGACGACCTGGTGCTCCTGTGCGAGCACTGGCACGGGCCAATCGCCCTAAGGCCATGACGCGCGGCGGATGCGGGCATGGACGGTGTGATCGTCCAATCACGGCGGACGGCAGATCGACGGGCCGGTGGCGTCGCTGGACGTGCCGCCGCCCGTGGTCGAGGCCGTGCGCAACCAGGGGACAGCAGCGCGTGCACCGGCAGACCTGATCGGGGCATTGGGACCGACGTGCCGTGTGCGTTGCCGCACTCGCCCGTACGCCGGTGTGCGGCGGGCCTGTGACGCGGCGCTGTCGGGCTAGTTCTCCGTGGCCATATAGCGGCTGCGGCGGCGGGCGATCTCCGGGTCGATGCCCTCCACGAGCGACCAGATGCCCGCGATGCGTTCCACCAGGGTCTCCGGGGGCAGGTCGGCCATGCCCTCGGCGGCCAGGTCGTCGATCGCCTGGGTCAGCAGGGCGAGCCGCTCGCCATTTGTAGAACGCATGTTCGAATTCTAGCGGTTCAGGAGGCTCGGAGACGGGGTTTCGGCAGGGGAGCCCCCCGCATCACACGAACCCCGTGAAACGTGCTTTGCGCTGGTCAGCGGCGGACGGCACCGGTGACCAGCCAGGCGTCCCCGAGCGCCCGCACGCCCAATGTGATCAGCCGGGCGACCATCCACAACCCGATGGCCAGCCACAGCCCGACCAGCCCGGCGCCGGTCCCGTAGGCCGCCAGCGCGGCGGGCAGGAACACCACCGTCGCGATCACGGTCGTGGCGGCCAGATACGCGCCGTCGCCCGCTCCGATCAGGATGCCGTCCAGCACGAACACCACACCCGCGACCGGCTGCAGCAGTGCGACCAGGACCAGGCTGACCAGCAGCAGGTCGCGCACCCGGCCGTCGCTGGTGAAGAACTCGGGCAGCCACGGCCGCACGAGGAGGAGGCCCAGCAGGAACACGACCCCGCAGCCGACGCCCCACTGGACCATCCGGCGGGTCGCGGCACGCGTCCCCACGGTGTCGGAGGCCCCGAGATGACGACCCGTGATGGCCTGTCCGGCGATCGCGATGGCGTCGTGCGCGAACGCCAGCAGCGTCCACACCTGGAAACCCACCTGGTAGGCCGCGATCTCGGCGTCGCCCATGCGGGCCGCCACGGAGGTGCCCACGATGAGCACCACGCGAAGCGCCGCCGTCCGCAGCAGCAGGTTCACGCCCGCCGTGGCGGCGGTGCGCAGCCCGCCGAGATCCGGCCGCACCGGTGCGCCGTGCCTGCGGGCGGCGCGCAGCACCACCGCGACGTACACGGCGGCGCTCGCCGTCTGCGCGATGACGGTCCCCCAGGCCGAGCCCGCGACGCCCCAGCCCAGCCCCAGCACGAACACCAGGTTCAGCACGAGGTTTCCCGAGAAACCTCCGATGGAGACCAGCAGCGGTGTGCGGGTGTCCTGCAGGCCGCGAAGCACGCCCGTGCCGGCCAGCACGACCAGCATTCCCGGGATGCCGAGGAGGCTGACCGTCAGATACGTCCGGGCGTACGGGGTGACGGAGGCCGAGGCCCCGAAGAGATCGACCAGCCAGGGGACCAGCGGCCCGCAGGCGACGGCGAGGACCGTCCCGATGGCCAGTGCCAGCCACATGCCGTCGATGCCCTGCCGGACCGCCGCCCGGACATCGCCGGCCCCCACCTGTCGGGCCACCCCGGCGGTCGTGCCGTACGCGAGGAAGATGCACAGGTACACCAGCGTCGCCAGCGCCTGACCGGCCACGCCCAGCCCGCCGAGCTGCGCCGTGCCCAGGTGCCCCACGATGGCCGAATCGGAGAGCAGGAACAGCGGCTCGGCGATCAGTGCGCCGAACGCGGGCAGCGCCAGCCGCAGGATCTCGCGGTCGTGCGCGTTCGCGAGGGCGCGCAGGGGTGAACGGGCCATACCGCCGCAACGCTACCAAGTCTGTAATGCTTATGAAAGATTTGGCTATTACAGTCGGCTGCCGCCTGGCCAAGCCGCTCGATCTCGATGCAGGCCATGCCCATCGGCGGAGCGACGCGGCGTTCGGCGGATCCGGTGGTGAGCGGCGGCCTTGTGCACGGCACGTTTCCGTCGGCTTCACCTGCCAGCCGGCCCGGCGCTGCGGCCGGACAGACATCCTGTGGCCCCGGGCAATGGCGTCCGACCGCGGCCGGGCCGGTTCTGGGGCCAACCGGGCGCCGCAGCTGGGGGGCGGGTTCCTCGGCTGCGGGTGCGCTGTTCGCTGCCGGTGGGCTCCGATCAGCACGGTGGCGGCCGCCGTGCGAGCGCGGCCTTGGCGGGTGGGTGCGGCGCTGGTTCGGTGCCGCGGCTTTGTGGACGCTGTGATGCGGCACACCTAGCGCATTCGCAGCCGTGAAGCCTGGCCCCCAACAACCGGCACCGCGACAGCGGCGGCTACCTCTACCTGCACACTGCCCCGAACCGAGCACTCCCGCCCGGCCGCCTGCACCCGAGATCCTGAGCGATGAGACCGCGGCCACCTGCGCCGCGTTCCCGGTCCGCGCCACGGTGTGGTCCGCCGCCCGCGGCATCACCATCCGGCGTGTGCTGACCGACAACGCCTGGGCCTGCACCAAGGCGACCTTGCGCGCCACCTGCGCTCGGTCGGGCATCTGGCCACGCTGGACCCGGCCCTGGCGTCCCCAGGCCAACGGCAAGGCCGAACGGTTCCATCGCACCCTGTTGGAGGAATGGGCCTACCACCGGCCCTACGCCTCGGACACCACCTCAGCGGACGCAACCGCAACCAAGCCACGAGCCCGCAACAAGCAGCAGACGACCTGCCACCCCCGAGATCAACCACAGACGAACGCCACAGCCACAAGACACACCCCCAGGGCGCACTCACCTGCAACGACCCGGCACGCGCGCATCCCACAGCACCCACACCCCACCCGCTGACCGGCACGCTCGCCAAAAGGCAGCAGCGATGCCACGCCACCGCCGCCTGCCACCACCGTTGGCGGGGGTGGCGGTGCCGGCGTCTCGGGCGGGTGTGGAAACAGGGCGGGGCGTGTGTTCGGGCGGGGATGGCGGACTTTCTTTCCCACACACCCGGTGGATGACGTTCACGCAGGTCAGCGGCTTGCTTGGGGATCTTGGACGGAGTTATCCGCAGGGTTGTCCCCAGGTTGTGCACAGGGTCCACCGGCGTGTCTGCACAGGTCCTCCACAGGCCGTCCACAGCCGCTTTTGCACCCCCGGCACGCCGGGCCGGAGAATGTCGGAGGCTTCCGGTACTTCTGGGATACGGGGGCGACATCGGGGCCCACGAGGCGTCCGATGACCGAGTCGAGGGGGTGTGCAGGTGAGCGTGACCGATCTCGGGCCCCACGACCAGGAGTTCGAACGCACCCCGCCGCACGACATCGCCGCGGAGCAGGGCGTGCTGGGCGGCATGCTGCTGTCCCAGGACGCGATCGCCGAGGTCATCGAGGTCCTGCGCACCCAGGACTTCTACCGTCCCGCGCACCAGATCATCTTCGACGTCATCCTGGACCTGTACGGGCGCGGCGACCCCGCCGACGCCGTCACCGTGGCGGGCGAGCTGACCAAGCGCGGCGAGATCGGCCGGGTGGGCGGCGCCCCCTACCTGCACACGCTGATCTCCTCGGTGCCCACCGCCGCCAACGCGGGCTACTACGCCAAGATCGTCCGTGAGCGTTCGGTGCTGCGCAAGCTGGTCGAGACCGGCACCCGCATCGTGCAGATGGGGTACGCGGCCGACGGCGCCGACGCCGACGAGATCCTCGACCGTGCCCAGGCCGAGGTCTTCGCCATCGCCGACAAGCGCACCGGCGAGGACTACGTCCCGCTGAGCGAGATCATGCCCGGCGCGCTGGACGAGATCGAGGCCATCGGCAGCCGCGGCGGCCAGATGGTGGGGGTCCCCACCGGCTTCGCCGATCTCGACGCCCTCACCAACGGCCTCCACCCGGGGCAGATGATCGTCGTGGCGGCACGGCCCGCCATGGGCAAGGCGCTGTCGCTCGACACGCCGCTGCCGACCCCCACCGGCTGGACGACCATGGGCGAGGTCGAGGTCGGCGACATGCTGATCGGCGCCGATGGGCGGCCGACCCGGGTCGTGGCGGCCACCGAGATGATGCACGGGCGGCCGTGCTACGAGATCGAGTTCTCTGACGGCGAGGTGATCGTCGCCGACGCCGAGCACCAGTGGCGGACCACCACTCGGGACGGTCGGCGACACGATCTAGAGCACGTCGAACAGCGAGGGCGGCACCGGGGCGGCCGCTGGCGGCAGGGTTACGGGACGGGCCGGCTCAGCGGGCGTGCCGTTACGGTGGCGAGCGGGTGGCACACTGCCGCGGTCGTCGCGGCCGGTCGAGGAGCCGTCCCTGTTTCGCCCGCGATGGCGTACGAGGGCGGCCTGGACGACCAGCCGCTCGGTCGGCGACCTGCCACAGCGCTGCTTGAGCGGATCGTTCGGCCCGGCTGTGCCGGTGCAAGAGACTCCGTGACGGCGGCCTACGCGCGGACGGGGATGTCCCGCCGGGGCGGGCGGCTCGGCGCGGCGCCCATGGTGCCGCCCGCAGTTCCGGGCAGGTCGCGGCACGACCCGGTCAGGACGACCGCGCAGATCGCCGCGACCCTGCGTTGCGACGACGGCCGTCCCAACCACGCCGTGGCGGTCGCCGCCCCGTTCCACCTGCCGCCCGCCGATCTGCCCATCGACCCGTACCTGCTGGGCGCCTGGCTCGGCGGCGGGCACGCGGACGGCACCGCCCCTCGCCTCCGAAGCAGGCTGCGTGAGCTGGGTCTGCTGGAGGACGCGCACATTCCCGGCGTCTACCTGCGGGCTTCGCAGGGCCAGCGGCGGGCGCTGCTGGACGGGCTGCTCGACGCGCTCGGGCACGTCACCGAAACCGGGCAGGTGCAGATCGACCTGGCGGATCGCAGGCTGGCGGAGGACGTCCGCGAGCTCGTCCTCACGCTGGGCCACCGGGCCACCCTGACGACCGAGCGGGGCACGGGGAGCTCGGGTGAGGTCGTTGAGCGCTACCGGGTCGCCTTCACCCCGGCCGCACGGCCGCGCCGGACCGTCTCCTCGGAGAGCCGCGTCCGGTACATCGTGGACGTGCGGCCCGTGGAGAGCGTGCCGGTGCGGTGCGTCCAGGTCGACAACGACGACCGCATGTACCTGGCCGGACGGTCCTGCGTTCCCACGCACAACTCCACGCTGGCGTTGGACTTCGCCCGTGCCGCGTCCATCAAGCACGGGCTGACCTCGGCGTTCTTCAGCCTGGAGATGGGCCGCAACGAGATCACCATGCGTCTGCTGTCGGCGGAGGCGCGGGTGGCGCTGCACGCGATGCGGTCGGGGACGATGACGGACGAGGACTGGACGCGGCTGGCCCGCCGGATGAGCGAGGTCGCCGAGGCGCCGCTGTTCATCGACGACTCGCCGAACATGTCGATGATGGAGATCCGGGCCAAGTGCCGGCGCCTGAAACAGCAGCACGACCTGCGGCTGGTCATCGTCGACTATCTGCAGCTGATGACGTCCGGCAAGCGGGTGGAGAGCCGCCAGGTCGAGGTGTCGGAGTTCTCCCGTTCGCTGAAGCTGCTGGCCAAGGAGCTGGGCGTGCCGGTCATCGCGTTGTCGCAGCTCAACCGTGGTCCGGAGCAGCGGACGGACAAGAAGCCCATGGTGTCCGACCTGCGGGAGTCCGGCTCGATCGAGCAGGACGCGGACGTGGTCATCCTGCTGCACCGCGAGGACGCCTACGAGAAGGAGTCGCCGCGCGCCGGTGAGGCCGACCTGATCGTGGCCAAGCACCGTAACGGGCCGACCGCCACGGTGACCGTGGCCTTCCAGGGGCATTACAGCCGCTTCGTCGACATGGCGCAGTGACGGCCGGTCGCCGACCGCGCATCTTCGTGGCAGGCGACCGGCCGTCGGCAGCGCACGGGCCGCCGTCGGCGTCGGTGCGTCACACCGTGGTGGACTCCCGCCGCGTGCGGGCCAGGAAGTCGCGGTAGTACTCGGCGAAGTCGGGGCGGGTGCCGTCGGTGTCGGTGAAGCCGTACTCCTTGGCCAGCTCGCCCGTGCTGTAGGAGCCGCCGGTCTTGGACATGACGTCCGGGTCGGCGGCCAGTGCGACGACGGCGCGTCCGATGTAGGCGGGGGTCTCGGAGGCGCCGAAGTGCGGGTCCTCGGCGATGGCGTCCCGCCAGGTGTCCTCGGTGACGCCGAAGTGGTCGAGCATCGCCTCCGAGCGCAGGAAGCCGGGGGTGAGCGCGAGTGCGGCGATGCCGTGCTCGCGCAGTTCGGCGGCCTGGTTCCTGGCCAGCCGGATCACGGTCTGCTTGGCCAGGTCGTAGAAGAACGAGCCCCGGTAGCCGTTGAGCAGCTCGTCCACCATCCGTTCGGTGCCGTCGGTGATCTCGATGACGAGCCCGGTGCGCCGCGCCACCATCAGCGGCAGCGCGTGATGGCTGGTGATGATGTGGGTGTCGACGGCGCGGTGCAGGAGCGTCAGACCGGCCGACAGGTCCTGCTCCCACAGCGGACGGTCCCACGTGGTGAGGTGGTCCCCGCCCCACACGTCGTTGACCAGCAGGTCGAGCCGCCCCTGCTCGGATTCGACGCGGTCGACGAGGGCGCGTACCTGGGCGGGGTCGCTGTGGTCGCATCGGACGGCGATGCCCGTGCCGCCGCGCGCGGTGACCAGCTCGGCGGTCTCCTCGATGGTCTCGGGCCGGTCGAGGTCCGAACGGGACGTCCGGGTGGTGCGCCCGGTGACGTACACGGTCGCCCCGGCGGCGCCGAGTTCGACGGCGATGCCCCGTCCGGCCCCCCGCGTGCCCCCGGCCACCAGGGCGACCTTGCCGCTGAGCCGCATGTCTGCCTCCATTAGTAAATGTCTGTTCGTTTACTATAGAGGCCCGACCCGCCGCCCTCAGCCGGGCGATGGCTCCGCTCTCATGAGGGGCCGCGGGGGAGGGGGGTTGCCCGCCCCCTGTGCACCGCGCCCAATGTCCGACCTCGCCACGCCCGCCGGTTCGCGTTCGTGTGGTCCGGTTCTTCCGCTCGCCCTGACCGCCTCGTCCGCTCGACCAGTTGGCTGCTCGGGGGCGTCAGGCGGGGGAGAGGCGCCAAAGGGAGGTGGTCTCGGCGGCGCGGGCGGCGTGCAGCGGGTCGTCGGAGGAGGCGGCGCGCGGGTGGGTGGGCTTGGTGTCCAGCCGGTCCACGACCGTCAGGCCGGCCTCGGTGAAGGCGTCGAGCAGTTCCGTGCGCGTTCGGAGCTCGAGATGCTCGGCCAGGTCGGAAAGGATCAGCCAGCCCTCGCCGTCCGGGGTGAGGTGCGCGGGCAGTCCGGCGAGGAAGCCGCGCAGCATGGCGCTGCCGGGGTCGTAGACGGCGTGTTCCAGGGGCGATGTGGGGCGGGCGGGGAGCCAGGGCGGATTGCACACCACCAGTGGGGCTCGTCCCGGGGGAAACAGGTCGGCCTGGACGACCTCGATCCGATCCGACAGGTTCAGGCGGTCAACGTTCTCTTGGGCGCAGGCAAGCGCGCGCGGGTCGGCGTCGGTGGCGACCACCCGTGCCACGCCCCGGCGCGCCAGAACCGCGGCGAGTACGCCCGTGCCGGTGCCGATGTCGTAGGCGAGTTCGGTGGACGGAAGCGGGGCCCGCGCCACGAGGTCGACGTACTCCCCGCGTATGGGTGAGAACACTCCGTAGTGGGGGTGGATTCGCTCGCCCCCTAGGGCGGGGATGGGCACACCCTTTGTCCGCCATTCGTGTGCGCCGATCAGGCCCTGCAGCTCCCGCAGGGACACCACGTACGGTTCCTCCGCCGGGCCGTAGACCTCCAGGCACGCGTCCCGTACATCGGGCGCGCGGCGCAGTGGGACGACATGGCCCGCGTCCACGGGGATCAGGAGCATGCCGAGCACGCGGGCGCGCCGGCCCTGTGCCTGCCTGTGCAGATGGAAGCGCTGTGCGGGAGACGGATCGCCGGCCTTGGTGCGGGCGCGGCGTTTGCGGCGCGGCGTGCGGTCGGCGCGCCGCGCCATCGCCGCGAGCAGCTGCCGCGCGTTCTGGAAGTCGCCGCGCCACAGCAGCGCGGTGCCCTCGCACGCCAGCCGGTACGCCTCGTCGGCCCGCATCCGGTCGTCGGCGACGACGACGCGGCGGGGCGGCGGCGTGCGGTTCTCCGAACGCCAGCGCACCGACCGCTCCGCGCCGTCCTCGCTCCACTCGATGATCACTACGTCCGCCGGCCCGCTCGTCCGCACCATGCCGCCTCGTCCGCCGACCGCAGGCGCCGATCCGGTCGCCGCGCCCGCGGTGCTCCGCGCCATGCCCGGCCCTCCCGCCTGCTGTCCGCTGTCCCGCCCATCGTTTCCGGCTGGGCGCCGGTCCGGTCGGCACGGCGGTGGGCGCCCGCGTCTGCGGTGGTTCGCGCCGTGCCCCGCCGTCCCGTCTGGCGATTACCGTCTCACCCATCGTTCCCGACCGGAGGCCGGTCCGGTGCCGCGGCGGCGGAGCGTCTGCGTTCGCGGTGGTTTCTGCTGTGCTCTGTTGTTCCGTCTGGCGTTGGTCGTCTCGCCCATCGTCCCTGGCCGGGCTGCCTGGCGGCGCGGTGTCTGTGACGTGCCCGCCGCCCCGCCCGTCGCCCCCCGGGGACGGTGGCCCGCGCTGTGGTCATCGCGCGGGCCACCCGTGATCGCTGCAGGGTCGTGGGCGGTTCAGCCGGGAACCTTGTCGAGGAACCCGTGGATCTTGGTGATCCGTCCGTCCTCGGAGAACTCCGCCACGTCGAAGCCGACCGCCAGGGCCTCGCCGTCCTCGGGGCCCAGCTCCCAGGTGAACCGTGCCAGGTGGTGGTGGGCGTCCACGTCGCCCGCCAGGCGGAACACCAGGCCGGGGAACTGCGCCTGGACGGCCGCGATGGCGCCGTCGATGGCGTCGCGGCCCTCGGCGGCCACCAGCGGGTCGACGTAGGCGGCGTCCTCGGTCCACAGCTCGTCGATGGCGGCGCGGCGAGCCGCGGGGTCCTTCTCGTTCCAAGCGGCCAGGTAGCGTTCGATCAGCGCACGAGCGTCGCTCACAGGTCTCTCCCTCGGTGTGGGCGGCGGGTTCGTTCCCGCCGGTCACCACACTGGCCGCACCGCCGGGGTCTGATCCATTACCTGACATGTCATGAGCCAGGGTCATGTCGGATTTCCGCTAGTGGACGCCGGTGACCATCGGTGAAGCTGGACGCATGCACGAAGACGTGGAGCGGTGCGCACGGGCTGTCCAGGCCAAGGACGCCCGGTTCGACGGCTGGTTCTTCGTCGCAGTGGTGACCACCGGCATCTACTGCCGCCCGAGCTGCCCCGTCGTGGCGCCCAAACCGGAGAACATGCGCTTCTACCCCAGCGCCGCCGCCGCGCAGCAGGCGGGTTTCCGCGCCTGCAAGCGGTGCCGTCCGGACGCCAGCCCCGGCTCCCCCGAGTGGAACCACCGCGCGGACGTGGTGGCCCGCGCCATGCGGCTCATCGCGGACGGCGTGGTCGACCGGGAGGGGGTCCCCGGCCTGGCGGCCCGCCTCGGCTACAGCACCCGCCAGATCGAGCGGCAGCTGAACGCCGAGCTCGGCGCGGGACCGCTCGCCCTGGCCAGGGCCCAGCGCGCGCAGACGGCGCGGCTGCTCATCGAGACCACGGCCCTGCCCATGGGGGACGTGGCGTTCGCCGCGGGGTTCGCCAGCATCCGGGCGTTCAACGACACCGTGCGCGAGGTGTTCGCGCTCACCCCCACCCAGCTGCGTGAACGGGCGATGCGGGGGCGGCGGGGCGTCGCGTCCGGGGCGCTGTCGCTGCGGCTGCCGTTCCGGGCCCCGCTGTGCCCCGACAACCTGTTCGGGCACCTGGCGGCCACCGCCGTCCCGGGCGTCGAGGAGTGGCGGGACGGCGCGTACCGGCGGACGCTGCGGCTGCCGAACGGGCACGGCGTCGTCGCGCTGCGCCCGTTCCCCGACCACGTGGCCTGCACGCTCACCCTCACCGACCTGCGCGACCTGACCATCGCGATCAGCCGGTGCCGCCGCCTGCTGGACCTGGACGCCGACCCGGTCGCCGTCGACGACCTGCTGCGCGCCGACGACGTGCTAACCCCGCTGGTCGACAAGGCCCCGGGGCGGCGCGTCCCGCACACCGTCGACCCGGCGGAGTTCGCCATCCGCGCGGTGATCGGCCAGCAGGTGTCCACCGCGGCGGCCCGCACCCATGCCGCCCGCCTGGTCGCCGCGCACGGCGAGCCGATCACCGATCCGGACGGCGGCGGCCTGACGCACCTGTTCCCGGCTCCCGAGGCGCTGGCCGAGCCGGACCCGTCCGCCCTGGCCTTCCCGCGCGCCCGCCGCACCACCCTCACCGCGCTGATCACGGCCCTGGCCGGCGGTGATATCGACCTGGACGCCGGCGCCGACTGGGACGAGGCCCGCGCCCGCCTGGCCGCCGTGCCCGGCATCGGCCCCTGGACCGTCGAGACGATCGCCATGCGCGCCCTCGGCGACCCCGACGCGTTCGTCCCGACCGACCTCGGCGTCCGCGGCGCCGCCGCCGGGTTGGGCCTGCCCGCCACCCCGGCCGCCCTCATCCGCCGCGCGGCGCGGTGGCGGCCGTGGCGCGCCTACGCCGTCCAGTACCTGTGGGCGACCGGCGACCACGCCATCAACCGCATCCCCGCCTGAACATCTTCCGAAGGGATCTGTGACTCCATGACCTCCACACCCGTCACGGCGGCGGCCGCGGCAGCGCCGGCGGTCCCGGCCGGGCACCGCACGCACGCCGTACTGGACAGCCCCGTCGGGCCGCTCACGCTCGTCGCCCGCGAGGGCGTCCTGTGCGGCCTCTATGTGGACGCGCAGCGCCACCGTCCGCCGGACGAGCGGTTCGGCCCGCGGGTGACGGTCGCCGACGAGCCGTTCGCGACCGCCGCCGAGCAGCTCAAGGCGTACTTCGCCGGCGAGCTGACCACGTTCGACCTGCCGCTGACCCTGCACGGTACGCCGTTCCAGCTGCGCGTATGGGAGGCGCTGCGGGAGATCCCCTACGGCGAGACGGTCTCGTACGGGGAGCTCGCCCGGGAGATCGGCAGGCCGACGGCGGCCCGCGCGGTCGGCCTGGCCAACGGCCGCAACCCGATCAGCATCATCGTCCCGTGCCATCGCGTCATCGGCTCGACGGGCGGCCTCACCGGATACGGCGGCGGACTGGACCGCAAGCGCTTCCTCCTCGACTTCGAGCGCCGCACCGCCGCGGAGGCCGCCACCCTCTTCTGACCGTCGCGTCGCGGCTCCCCGCCGGCGGGCTTCGACTCCGCCAGGCGGGGAACGCGGTTTTGTCAGGGCCGGCGGTTAACGTGCGCCGTGACGACCGAGGGGGCGTGGGCCATGGTGGAGTTCCGTGTCGAACGGCAGACGCTTGCCGAGGCCGTGACGTGGGCGGCGCGCACGCTGCCGTCGCGGCCCGCGCTTCCGGTGCTGGCGGGGATGCTCATCGAGGCGTCCGACGGCGGTGCGCTCACCCTTTCCGGGTTCGACTACGAGGTGTCGGCGAAGGCCACCGTCGAGACCGACGTGGCCGAGCCGGGCCGCGTCCTGGTGCCGGGCCGGCTGCTCGCCGACATCGTGCGCAACCTCCCGCCCTACCCGGTCGAGGTGGCGACCAAGGGCACCGAGGTCGTGGTGCGCTGCGGCAGCGCCGAGTTCGGCCTCCAGACGATGCCGGTGGAGGACTATCCGACCCTGCCGGAGCCGCCGCGGCCGTCCGGGACGGTGCCGGGCGAGGTGTTCGCCGCCGCCGTCGCCCAGGTGACGCCCGCCGCGGGACGCGACGAGACGCTGCCGATGCTCACCGGCGTCCGCATCGATGTCGAGGGCGACACGATGTGGCTGGCCTGCACCGACCGCTACCGGATCGCCGCACGCGAGCTGACCTGGTCGCCGTCGGAACCGGGCTTCACCGCGGGCGTCGTCGTGCCCGCCCGCACCCTCGCCGACACGGCCCGTGCGATCCGCCCCGGCTCGCAGGTCGCCATCGGCCTGGGCGGCACGGGCGACACGCTGCTCGGCATCTCCGGCGGCGACCGCAGTACGACGACGCGGCTGCTGGACGACCAGTTCATCAACTACCGAGGGCGGCTCACCGACGCGTGGTCGACCACCGCGAAGGTCCGCACCGCCCCGTTCATCGAGGCGATCAAACGGGTGGCGCTGGTCACCGAGCGCAACACCCCGCTGCGCCTGGACTTCACCGGCGACCAGGTCCGGATCAGGGCCGCGTCCGGCGACGCCGCCCGCGCCAACGAGACCATGCCCGCCCACCTCACGGGCGACCGGATCGACATCGCCTTCAGCCCCCAGTACCTGCTGGACGGACTGGCCGGCATCGACACCGAGTACACCCGCCTGGAGTGCACCGGCCCCACCCGTCCCGCGCTGCTGACGGCCATCCCCGACGGCACCGACCCCGACTCCGACACACCGCCCGACGACACGGGCGACACCGGCTTCCGCTACCTCCTCATGCCGATCCGCCTGACCGCCTGACCGACCGGCCACCGCCGCTGATCGGCGGCGCCGCTGGACCGCGTGGGACGAGGTCACGGGTCCATGACGGCCAGGACGAAACGCACGTCCTCGTCGGTGTCGTTGCCGTAGGAGTGCGGGCGGTCGCCGACGAACACGGCCGCCGTGCCCGCCCGGACGGTGTCGCGGTGACCCGCCACGCCGAGCGTCAGCACGCCGTCCTCCACGTAGATGATCTCCTTGGTGCCGGGGACGTGCGCGTCGCTCCGGCGGACCTCGCCGGGCCGCAGCACCCATCGCCACAGCTCCAGGGACGGCCGCGGATCGCTGCCGCCCAGCAGGGTGCCGGTGCCGCCGGACGGGCCGCGCCACAGCACCACGTGCCGGTTCGGCGGGAACAGCCGCGTCACGGGCTCCTCCTCGACCTGCACCAGGCGCGTCAGCGGCACCCCGAGGGCCTCGGAGATGCGGATCAGCGTGCCCAGGCTGGGGTTGCCGCGCCCCTGTTCCAGGCCGACCAGCACGCCCTTGCTCACCCCGGAGCGGCCGGCCAGCTCGTCCAGGCTCCAGCCGTGCCCGGCGCGCAGAGACCGCACGGTCCTGGCGACGGCCTCGCCGATCGCCTCCTGATCGCTCACACTTTCCTCCCGCCGCCGCACCCCTGACCCCGGACCGTCGGTCGTTATAATGACTTTCGATTGCATTTTACTGACCGAGATGAGGGAACCCCGAATGCTGGACCGGATCGTCGTCGACGACGCCGTGCGGACGCTGCGCCCCGACTTCGCGGTGCTCGCGATGACCGCGGAGGGCCTGCTCAACGGCCCCGGCGACGACACCTCGGCGGCATGGCTGACCGCCGCCGCCGAGCACGCCGCGCCCGACGACCCGCACGTCACCGCCTGGCGCGAGGCGTACCGGGCGTTCGGCGCCAAGCCGCAGCGCACCCGGCCGTCGGTGGACGCGCTGCTGCGCCGCGCCGACGCGCTCCCCTCGATCAACAAGGTCGTCGACGCCTACAACGCGGTCAGCGTGCGGTACGTGCTGCCGATCGGCGGCGAGGACCTCGACGCCTACCGCGGACCGGCGCGCCTGGTCCGCGCCGGCGGTGACGAGCCGTTCGACACCGTCGCGGGCGGCGAGCCTGCCGTCGAGCACCCGGACGAGGGCGAGGTGGTGTGGCGCGACGACGCCGGGGTGACCTGCCGCCGCTGGAACTGGCGGCAGTGCGTCCGCACCCGCATCACCGAGTCCACCAAGAACGCCCTCTTCCTGCTCGAACGCCTCGAACCGTACCCGCTGGACCGGCTGCGCGAGGCGGGCGACGAGCTGGCCGCCCGGCTCCGCGAGATCTCACCCGACGTCCACATCGCCACCCGCCTCATCACCGCCGACTGACGGCGGCCGCGCCCGCCCTCGAACGCTGCTCATGTCGCACATCAACCGGCCGGGGCGCCGACAGCCGACCTAACGCCGACTGCCCGCCCCAGGCGAGCACATCTTGAGCCGCTGCAGCCGATCGTCTTGACCATCGATCGCAGCAGATCGGGCTCACCCGACGCCACGCCTTCTGACCTGCGCGGACTCGTACACCACCTCCGTGGACGCAACCCGACACCAGCCGCTCGACCATCGCCTGCATCGACCTGGTCGCACACCGGCGACCCGCAGTAACGGCCGATGCCGCTATCACCATGGCCGCCGCCGGTTGACCCCGGTTCTCGCTTCGGTCGCCTCGCCCGCCGAGGGCCGGACGGCCTGCATATGGGCTGAACGTGCGGACCGGGCGTGGTGGCCGCCGTGCTCGGTTGGCTGACCTGACCGCGGTCGTCGGGTACCGCGTATTCCAGTAGGTGTGTTGCGTGGTGGCCGGACCGGTGGCGGGTCCTCGCCGCTGCCCGCACTGGCGATCCGGTGGCGGCTGGTGCGGAATGGCGTCATGGTTGCCGCTGGTCGCCCCCGGCTCTCGCCTCGGCTACCGCTCCCGGCGGGATGCTGACGGCCTGCACATGGGCTGATCGTGCGGACCGGCAGTGGTTGCTGCCGCGCTCGGGCGGTTGGCCCATCCACGCCGCGCTTCCGCGGATTTCGGTGCGTACAGCGCGTGCCGGCTGGAACGGTGGTGGTCTTCGCTGCCGTCCGCACGGGCAGGCCGGTGGGGCGGTGCCGGTGGTCGCCATGGTCGCCGTCGGGAAAGTGTCGTCCTTGCCTCGGTCGCCTTCTCGAAATGACGCGGGATCGGCGCAGGGCCCACCGTGTGGCCATGACGTTCGGCACCGCTCGCTCCAGGGCGGCCCGGAGGCGTGCTGGCCGCGCCGTGCGCAGCTGACGCGACGGGCCCGTGGCGGTGTCGCTTCCACCCCGTGAAGGCCGCTGCATCTGTCGCCGCGCCCCCCTGGCACGTATGGAGCATGTCGGGCCCGGCTGATGGTGGTCTTCGTTCCGTTCACACTGGCGATCTCGTGGTGGCTGGTGCGGATGGCGGCGCCATGGTCGGTGGGGCGGTTCCTGTGTTGCCGTCCGGCTCGGCGCCGTGGCGACCGCTGTCGTTCTGAGGGCGTCCGGAAAGCGGTGATTGTGACCGGGATTTTGCTCTAGACGCCTATTGTCGTGATTTGTCTATAGTGTCGGTTGATCGGTGCCGACAATCGCCGGGGCCTCGTCGGCGGCGGGCCTGAAGCGGGGGCGACGTCCACGCCGCCGGTGTGCGGCATCGAGGGGGGGCGCACCGGTTGCGCCTGGTGAGCGGCATCTCTCAATTTTCCGCCAATTGTGCTTCAAAAATCGTTAAAGTTGGGTAACTGGGCAAACGGAGCAGTCCGCTCTAACGCGTTGGAGCTTATCGTTTACTGGCGGAATCACCACGGTCTGATGCGGTATCACCAGACCCTATGACGGTGTCGTCTGCGAAAGGGCACGGGTGCGCCGGCACCCCCGCACCGGGGCGGCCAAGGGAGGAGGGCCTGGGTGGGCGTAGGCGAAGGGCTAGCGGAAGGCCCGCAGGAGCGGCCGGACCGGGTGCGGAGCGAGCGGCTGCGGCTGCTCGCGGCCGTGGAACCCGGTGACGGCGGCACCGACGCCCTGCGGTCCGCGCTCGCCCACGCCATGGCCGAGTTCGACGGGCTGGGCGGCATGGCGCACCTGGCGGCGGGGGGCGTCGCCGGGGAGCTGGACCTGGCGGTCAGCAGCGGGCTGCCTGCGTCGTTCATCCGCGCCTGGCAGGTCATCCCGAAGGGCGACCCGGCCGCACCCGCCGAGGCATGGCGCACCGGGCGGCCGGTATGGCGGCCCGCCATCGAGACGCCCGCCGCGTGGGCGGAGGAGTCGCTGCGGCCCAGGCCGCCCCGCCTGCCCATGGCCGCCGGAATGCTCTGCGTGCCGCTGCCCGGCCCGGCCGGCCCGCTGGGCGCCCTGTCCGTGCTGGTGCCGTCGGACGCCGAGCCCGCCCGCGACCAGCAGGAGTTCTTTCAGGACCTCGCGCGCAGCGCCGCCGAGGTGCTGCTGCGCGCGGCCTCCGACGCCTCGACCGCTGCGCACCCCGGCGGCGCCGAACCGCAGCCCGAGGGCATCACCGGAACGTGGGAGCTCGACGTCGTCACCGGCCGCGTGGTCTACAGCGATTCGCTGAGCGAGCTGGTCGCGGGCATCGACTTCCACGGCCCCGTAGAGCGGTTCGAAAGCTGGCGGGACATGATCCACCCCGACGACCGGCCGAACCTCGAAAAGGATCTGGAGCGGGCCCTGCGGGCGGACCGCGAGTACGAGACCGAGTTCCGGGTGCGGCGCGCCAGCGGCTCCTACGGCTGGCTGCGGAGCCGGGCCATGATCACCCCGGTGGACGAGTCCAGCAAGGCGGTCCGGCTGGCCGGCACCTTCTGGGACACCACCTGGGACACCGACGAGGACCACGCCGCCCTGGACTCGATGGCCCGCGTCCTGTCGGCGGTCCGCGCCGCCAGCGCCCGCGCCGCGCTCATCGACCGGCTCACCCGCGCCCTCACCGAGGCCGTCACCCCGCGGGACGTCGTGGACGCCGTCGCCGAGAACGTCCTGCCCGCCTTCAACGCCAGCGGCCTGCTCATCTGCGAGGTGCAGGGCGGCACCATGCGGGTCACCGGCGGCACCGGGTACAGCCAGGACTTCATCGACCGGCTGTCGGGCTCGCCGTTCCCCTGGGACTCGCCGTTCGGGCAGGTGCTGCGCACCCGCGCCCCGGTGTTCTTCGCCTCCGCCAAGGAGATCCTCGCCCGCTTCCCGCATGTGGTCGAGTACCCGTTCGCCGATGACAAGGACGCGCGGGCGTTCCTGCCGCTGATCGCGTCGGGCCGCGTCATCGGCGCGGGTGTGCTGGGCTTCGACGGCCCCTGCCACCTGAGCAGGGAGGAACGCACCCTGCTCACCGCGCTCAGCGGCCTGATCGCCCAGGCGCTGGACCGGGCGCGGCTGTACGACGACGCCGCCACCCGCGCCCGCGAGCTCCAGCGCGACCTGCTGCCGCGCGAGCTGCCCGAGCTGCCGTGCCTGTCGGCCGCGGCGCACTACCGGCCCGCCGGGTACGGCGCCGAGATCGGGGGCGACTGGTACGACGTCATCCCGCTGTCGTCCGAACGGGTCGCCCTGGTGATCGGCGACGTGATGGGCCACGGCATCTCCGAGGCCGCCACCATGGGACGGCTGCGCACCGCGGTGCGCACCCTGTCCGACCTGGACCTGCCGCCCGACGAGATCCTCGACCGGCTGAACGCGATCGTCGGGGACCTCGGCGAGGACTACTTCGCCACCTGCCTCTACGGCGTCTACGACCCCGTCAGCGGCGTCCTGTCGTTCGCCAGCGCGGGCCATCCGCCGCCGGTGCTGGTCCGCCGCGACGGCACCGCCGCCTATCTGACGGCGGCCGGCAACCCGCCGCTGGGCGCCGCCGCCCCGCCGTTCGACACCATGACCGCGCGGCTCGGCGACGGCGACCTGCTCGTCCTCTACACCGACGGCCTGGTGGAGGCGGTCGATCACGACATCGACGCCGGCATGGCGCACCTCAGCGGGACCCTCACCGCCGCGCTGCGGGACGAGCCGGACATGCCGCTGCGGCTGGTCCGCGACAACGTCACCCGCGCCCTGCTGCCCGCCCAGGAGCCGATCGCCGACGACGCCGCCCTGCTCGTCCTGCGCACGCACCGGATCGCCCCCGAGAACGTCGTGTCGTGGACCTTCGCCGACGACCCGAGGGCCGCGGGGCTGGCCCGCGAGCACGTGCGCGAGCAGCTCGCGGCCTGGGGGCTGGACGACACCCTTCTCATGACCACCGAGCTGCTGGTCAGCGAGCTGGTCGGCAACGTCGTCCGGCACGCCAAGGGCCCGATCGGGCTGCGCATGATCCGCAGTTGGACGCTGACCTGCGAGGTGTCCGACGGCAGCCTCACCACTCCGCTGATCCGCCGCAGCAAGCTCACCGACGAGGGCGGCCGCGGCCTGCAGCTTGTCGCCGCCCTGTCCCACCGCTGGGGCACCCGCTACAGCTCCGGCGGCAAGACCATCTGGGTCGAACAGCGCATCCCCCGGATCGGCCCTGCCCGTGCCGCCGGCACCGCCGCCCGGCACCAGCGGGCCTGACGCCCGGGATCACCCGCGAAAAGCAGCGGAGCCGCGGTCCGCGGGCGCGGACGCACGGCTCCGTGTGCGACGCGGTGGTGGTGGGATTCGAACCCACGGAAGGTTGCCCTTCACACGCTTTCGAGGCGTGCGCCCTCGTCCACTAGGCGACACCACCGCGGGGAAGCCTACCCGACTCTGCGGTGCACGAAGAACTCGGTTAGCAGTTCGCCGCATTCGGCGGCCAGGATCTCGGCGACGACCTCGGGCCGGTGGTTGAGCCGGCGGTCGCGGACGACGTCCCACAGGGAGCCCACGGCACCCCCCTTGAGGTCGACGGCGCCGTAGACGATCCGGTCGAGGCGGGCCTGGACGGCGGCCCCGGCGCACATCGTGCACGGCTCCAGCGTCACCACGAGGGTGCAGCCGGCCAGCCGCCACGTGCCCAGCGTCGACGCGGCGGCGCGCATGGCCACGATCTCGGCGTGCCCGGTGGGGTCGGCGGTGCGCTCGCGGTCGTTGCGGCCGGTGCCGATCACCGTGCCGGACGGGCCGAGGACGACCGCGCCGACCGGCACGTCCCCGGAGTCGCCCGCGCGCCGCGCCTCGGCCAGAGCCAGGCGCATCGCGGCCTCGTACGCGGTGATGCGGTCAGTCACGGAGCCGGTCGAACTCCTCACCGAACCCGGCCAGCTCGGCGATCGCCGCCAGCGCATCGCCGGGCAGCGACCGCTCGCCCAGCTCGGCGAGGCGGTCGGCGGCCACGCCGAGGTCGTCCAGCAGGTCGGCCTCGCCCGCGGCGTCGCCGTCGGGCACCTCGCCGACCAGCTCCCGCAGCAGCGCCCCGAGCCCGTCGCCGCGCGCGGCGGACACGAACGCGCGCGGGTCGCCCTCGCCGTCCACGCGGACGACGGCGAACCACTCGTCGTCCTCCTCGACCAGCAGCACGACGGGATCGCCGTAGGACTCGACGGCGGCCTCGCGCATCAGATCGGCGATGTCGTCGACGTCCTCGGCTTCGGAGATCACGGCCTCGGTCCCCACCCAGCCCTGCGGGGTCTGCGCGAAGACGGCGGCGAAACAGGACACGCAGATATTGTGACGCACAATGTTGCGCCGGTCACATGCCGGACGGCGCCCCGGAGGCCCCGGGTCAGTTGATCGTGTCGAGGGCCCGTTCGAAGGCGGCCGCGAACCCGAGCCGGGTGGCGATGCTGAGCAGCATCTCGTCCGGATAGAGCTCCAGGTCGCCGGAGATCGCGCCGAGCTCCATCTCGTCCAGGCCCAGATCGGCGAAGATCGACATGTCCCCGACCGGGAGGACCTGGTCCAGCTCCTCGTCCTCGGGGATCGGGATGTCCAGGTACTCCAGCACCTGCCCGGCCAGCGGCCAGTCGACCGAGGCGGTGACGTCCGACAGGAACACCATGACCTCGTCGCCGAGCAGCCGGAGCGCCACGAAGAAGTCGTCGCCCACCGAGACCATGCCGATGGTGCCGCCGATGCTCGGCTGCTGCCGCAGGGCGTGGATCAGCCCCGCCAGGTCCTCGGTCAGCGCGACGGGGAGGACCCCGGCCTCCCAGCTGTCGTCCTCCCGGTACACCACGACGGCGAAGTCCGTCGCGTCCACATCCGTCATTTCCACCCCACCGGCGCCGTTCCTGCGAACGCATGCTCCCAGATGCGGCGCCTGCTCGCGTGCACCACCGCCAAACTGGGCGCAGCTCCGGCCCTGACCTGGCCTGCGAGCGCCTTCCGTCCGTCGTTCGCAGACCGCCGCCGTCGGCCTCGCATGTCGGCGGCTTCGCGGACGTCCTGTCGCCCCGCTGTTCTAGGCCGAGTCGGATTCGGCGTGGCCGTCGGGTGGGAGGCCGCCGAGCGCGGTGACGGCAGCCCGTTCCTCCAAGGGCGGTTGTGGTGGTTATCACATGATTTTTCGGACCCTGTCGTGGCCGACGTCAGCGAGTCGGGCAACCACCCCGGGGACGCGGCGCGGATCAGGCGCCCCGAGCCCTGCAACGGCATCGTCCGGAAGCTCCAGACCGCAGCGGGCACCTGAAGCCGCCGCCTCCGAGGGCGGACAGGGGCGGTGGCCGGTGCGGTGCGTGACGGGGCGCGAGCGCCGGGCGAGGGCGATCGGATCACCCGGCGCTCAGGTAGGCGCGGGACGGCGCGTGCACGGCACAACGGTGCGTCGTCGTCCGATTGGGCGGGGTCGTGACCCGGACTCCGGGTCGGTTTCAGTGGAGACGGAAGGTGCGGCGCCGCAAGACCGCGTGGATGCGGGCCCGGCGGGAGCGGTGCGGGGTCACGCGGCGGCGCAGTTCTCGGGCTTCGGCGAGTTCACGCAGGAAGACGGCGCGGCGGCGGAGGCGTTCGCGCACCTGCTCGGGAGTGATGTCGCGGCGGGAGGCGGGGTCGGCCGAGGTGTCGCCGTCTTCGGCGCCCCGGAGGTCCCCGTCGTCGTCTGGGGTTTCGGTTTGCCCGTTCCTCATGGCCTGGGTGTCCTCGGTGGTCTCGGCTTCCCCCACGGCTTCAACGCCCCGCGCGTCCGGCGCGATTCCGGCGTCCGCGGAGGTCCGCGCGTCGCCGGACGCGTCCGGGCGGGGCGGGGCCGCCTCGGCCCCCGGGCTGTCGGCGGGCCCTCCGGATCGGGCCTCACTGCCGCTAGGGGACCGCGTCGGCGCCCGAGGTGGACGGGGGAGTTCGTTGGGAGGGTCATGGACGGATTCACGTGCCGGGGCCGCGTCCCCCGGCCGCTGGATGCGATCGCGGTTCATAGCCCCATCGTGCCCAGGTCACCGGGCTCGTATCCGCTCACGACGGATGTGCGGGGAATCGCCTGGTGTGGGCTACGGTGTGCCCATGCAGACCCACGTCGTGGATCATCCGCTCGTCGCGCACAAGCTCACCACGCTCCGGGACGAGCGAACCGACTCTCCCACGTTCCGTCGCCTGGCCGACGAACTGGTCACCCTGCTGGCCTACGAGGCCACCCGGGATGTGCGCGTCGCCGAGGTCACGGTGCAGACCCCGCTGGCGGAGGCGACGGGGGTGCGGCTGGCCAGCCCCAAGCCGCTCGTCGTGCCCATCCTGCGCGCCGGACTGGGGATGCTGGACGGGATGACCCGGCTGCTGCCGACCGCCGAGGTCGGGTTCATCGGGATGATCCGGGACGAGGGGACGCTGCAGGCCCAGACGTACGCCACGCGCCTGCCCGACGACCTGTCCGGCCGCCAGTGCTACGTGCTCGACCCCATGCTCGCCACGGGCGGCACGCTCGCCGCGGCCATCCGGCTCCTGCTCGACCGCGGGGCGACCGACGTCACCGCCCTGTGCCTGCTGGCGGCCCCCGAGGGGCTGAAGTACCTGGAGGCGGTGTTCGAGGGCACCAGCACGCCCATCCGGGTGGTGACCGCCGCCGTCGACTCCCACCTCAACGAGCAGGGCTTCATCGTCCCCGGCCTGGGCGACGCGGGGGACCGCCTCTACGGCGTCGTCTGACGACCGCCGCCCGCGCGTCCACGCAACCCCGCGGCATGGGCTCAGGGGCGCGCCGGGCCCACCCGATGTCGCGGCGTGGCGTGCCCCACCAGGCGACACCAGATCTCACCGCACGCGCGCGCGACGAACGGAGGCCGAACCCCCGAACGGCGCGCACCCCTGTCGCGGTGCGTCCGCCCTATGTCGTGTTTCAAAGTCGGTTGAGCCGCCTGTTGACTTCGGTGATCTCGGCAGAACGACCTGGGCGCGGACGAAGAGCGTGTCGTGGCGGGTGGCCGCGGCCCGGTGGCGCTCGCGGTTGACGCCGCACTCGGCGGTATGGCGGGCCTTGCAGCCGGTCGTGTCGAAGGCGGGTGGACGACCGCTGCGGCTGTCGCCGCTGCCGGTGCCGGGTCTGGTCGCCCAGGAGACCGGGATCGTGGCGGCGATGCCGCGGCGGCGCTCACCTCACTTCGAAACACGTTCTAGGGCGTGTCGTCAAAGTGTCACGGCCACATCGGCAGGGCGGGCGACGCAACGGCGGCTCGGAAGGACTCGGCGTTCCTGCAGTGGCGCGGGCGGCGGTGCCGTGCCACCGCCCGATGCGGTCGAAGCAGCGCTCGACGACGCCCGCCGGCGATGGATGCGCCTGTCGAAGAGCGGCCACATGGTCCGCATCGACCGACCAGCCCGCAGCCACTTTGACGACACTGCCTAGCGGACGGAGAGCGGGAAGGCGGTGCAGTCGTTGACGTTGCCGGGCGTGAGCACGACCGCCGACGGCAGGCCCGCGCCCGTCGACCGCCAGGTGGATCTTGGTGGTCAGGCCGCCCCGTGACCGCCTGAGCGCCTGCCTGGATGCCGGGTTCGTCCCGCCTGGCTCTCTTTTTGCGGAGCCCAGCTTGCGGCAGGCGCCACGCCGGTGTTCTTGGTGCAGGCCTCGGGCGTTGTCGGTCAGGACCCGCTCGACGGTGGTGCCGCGGGCGGCGAACCAGGCGACGCGTCGCAGGCGGCGGCCTTCTCGTCAGGCAGGTTTTCGGCGCAGCGAGGCGGGTGTGGTCGTCCAGGGCGGTGTGCAGGCAGGCGTATCCGCTGCCGCCTCGGCAATTCTTGTTGGGGTTTCGCCGGGGACCCTGTGGCCGCTCGTCGGGGACGCGGCCGGGTTTCTTGACGGCGATGTGGACCAGCCCGCCGGGACGGGAGCGTTCGTAGCGGCGCACGGGGCGAGGCGGTGAACGTGGAGCATGGGGCCATTGCGAGAGTGTTCGGCTGTGTGCCGGAACTCTTGATGTTCCGCCGAGAATCACCGTGGGTAGTAAGGTGCTACGGAACGTGCTGATCGTTCCCCTCCACCGCCCTGGCGCACAGGGGATGGGTAACGGGACCGGGGTGGTGTGAGCGAGTCTCAAGGAAACGTGATGGCTCACCAAGGGGACGGCGAGCCGTCGGTCTACGAGGAGATCGGCGACCGCCTTAAAAAGGAATTCGTGGGGGTGCATCCTCCGGAGACGGTGACGCGGTGCGTGGCCGCGGCCCGTTACGGGGCGCAGGAGGTCACCGGGGCGGCCGCGCCCGGTCTGGTGGAGAAGATCGCACGCAAGCACCTGCAGGTGCTCGCGATGGTGGCGGCGGAGAAGCAGCGGGCCGAGCGCCGCAGAGCGGAGCGCCGCCAGGCCGAACGCCGCGAGGACGGACGAGCCGACGGGCCCGAGACCGGCCCCGGCACGGGGCAGGAGGCGCAGGCCCGGCACCACGCGGACGGGGCCGCGGCCGGCGAAGTACGGGGCCGCCACCGGATCGAGCGGAGGCCCGACGGACGGGCCATGCCTCCGCCCGACGACGGCGAGGAGCGAAGACGCGACGAGGGCCGTACCGATCTGCCGCACACGCCTCGCAGCGCTACAGGGAACGCACCCTGAGCATGCTTTGCCCGGAGTCGCGGCTGTGCGAAACTGACCAGGGGTCTGTGGGTCATCGCGCTCCGGGAGGCTGTAGTGCCCGCCAAGAAGTACGTCACGTGGGCCGCCATGGCCTTTGTGGCCTTCTACGTCATTCGGGAGCCCGGCAGCGCGGCGCAGTCGGTGAACCAGGCGGCGATCGGCATCGCGTCCGTCGCCGACTCCCTGGCCACCTTCGTCACCGAACTCGCCTGAGGCCCCGATGAGGCTGGTCACGCCCGGCGACTCCGCTCCGACGTCGGTCAACAAGTACCTGCTGCCGCACGAGACGCAGGTCATCACCGTACGCCGGCACCCCGCCGTGCTCATGTTCCCGGTCGGCCTGGTGCTCGGCGGCCTGATCGTCGCCGGTGTGCTGAGCAACACGGTCGCCAGCGACTCGGGCGGGGTGATCAGTTGGATCTGGTGGGCCTGGCTCGCGCTGCTGGCGTGGTTCGTCTGGCGGGTCGCCGAGTGGTCGGTGGACTACTTCGTGATCACCAATCAGCGGATGCTGCTGACCACCGGCCTGATCACCCGCAAGGTGGCGATGATGCCGCTGGCCAAGGTCACCGACATGAGCTTCCGCCGCTCGATCACCGGGCGGATGCTGGGGTACGGCGAGTTCGTCCTGGAGTCGGCCGGTCAGGACCAGGCCCTGCGCACGGTCGACTACCTGCCCTACCCCGAGCAGCTGTACCTGGAAGTCTGCGAGATGATCTTCCCCAACAAGAACGGCGACTGACGGCGCCGTCGCGGGGCCGGTGCGCGCAGGTCGGCTGTTCCGCGTAGGCGGGCGGGATTTCGCCGATTGCGGAACCGCCGTGCCCGTTTGCGGGCATTCCGGGGCCGGACGGTGACCCTTGGAGTTGCGGACGGGTGAAGGCCGCGCTCAAGGGCCGCTTTGGACGTTTCGTCCAACGGGTTGCCGGCCCGCCACCGAAACGGGCGTGACTCCCGCCGCGCCGTGCCCGCCGTCCCGCATGCCGTGTGCGCCGCGACGCTCCGCGGCCGCCGGAGCCGGCGGCGGCCTGCGCGAACGGCCGAGCGTTCGGCGGCCCGGACCGGTCCGCCGAGCCGAATCGATGATCTTTGCCCGTGATGTCGGATATTGTGATAGGGACCCGCTATTGTGATCGGCACATGGGACGTTCGCCGACCGGAGCGCACCCCGTGACATGCGGCGGGGCCGATCCGGCTCGGGTGGACGCCTCTTACGACGACACGGGGGTCGCCGTGCGCGGGGCCGTCACGTCCACCGGCCACGGCGTGCGGGCGGGAGCGGCCGCGGCCGGCGACACCGCAGACCATAATCGGCCGCCAGGACCGAGGGGGATGATCGCACCCCTGGCGCTTCGTTACTCTCGATGTGCGTTAACCCGCAATGTGCAATCATGTCGGCACCCCAGCCGCCTGATTACTTCCGCTAAGTGAGTCCACATGCCGGGTCCAGGCAACGTCGGCGAACGTGTCCGCAACCTGCGGCTCACCAGACGCCTCTCGCAGGCGCAGCTCGCCGGTCACGACCTTTCAGACAGCTATATCTCGTTGATCGAGTCCGGGAAGCGGACGCCCACGCCGACGGTCCTGCGCATGCTGGCCGAGCGGCTCGGCTGCACGCCCGAGTACCTCGCCGAGGGCGTGGAGCCGGAGCAGCGCGCCCACCTGGAGGTCCGTGAGCGGCACGCGCAGCTGGCGCTGCTGGCCGGCGACGCGGGCACGGCGGCGGCCGGATTCGACGACGTGCTCGCGCGCAGCGACGACTCCGAGCTGACCGCGCGGGCCCGCTGGGGCCGCGCCCGGGCGCTGGAGGAGCTGGGCCGTACCGAGGAGGCCATCGCGCTGTTCGAGGAGCTGCGCGAACAGGCCGAACGCGACCCGTGCCGGGCGAGCTGGCTGCCTCCGGTGATCGCGCTGGCGCGCTGCTACCACACCGTCGGTGACCTCGGCCAGGCCATCGCGCTCGGCGAGCGGACGCTGGCGCGGCTGCGGGAGCTCGGGCTGACCGTCGGCGAGGAGCACACCGAGGTCGGCCGGATCCTGCTCTTGGCGTACGTGGACCGGTCCGATCCCGAACGCGCGCACGCGCTGGGGCGGACGCTGGTGGGCGGACGGCTGGGCGAGGCGGAACCCGCCGACGACGACCACCCCAGCGTGCACTACCAGCGGGCCTCGTCCCAGGCGCTGGAGGAGGGCGCGGTCGGCGACGCCCTGTACCTGGCGGAGCAGGCGCTGGCGGTCCGCGCCGGCCGCACGTCGCTGCTGGCGCGGTCGCGGCTCAACCTGGCCGCCGCCAAGGCCCTGCTGCGCGGCGTCATGCCGTTCTCGACCCCGGCGGCGTCCGATCAGACCGCGGCGCAGGGCCGGGGCCTGGGCGGGCCCGCCGACGTGTCCGCCGAGGTCAGCGCGCAGGCGGCGGAGGAGGCGCTGGAACTGCTCGGCGACACCGGGGGGCTGCCGTCCGCCGAGGCCGGCGAGAGCACGATCGAACGGGCGCGCGCCCTGGTCGCGCTCGGCCGTCCCGGCGAGGCGATCACCGACCTGGAGGAGTTCCTCGACACCGGCATGGCCCTGTCGCCGCCGGCGTCCGCCGACCTCGCGGTGCCCCCCCGTCCCGGGCCCGCCGAGGCACGCCGCGTCCGCAAGACGACGCAGGCGCGGCTGGTGCTCGCCCGTGCCCGCATCGCGCAGCAGGACCGCACGGCCGCCCTGGTCGTCCTGCGCGCCGCCGCGGGCCAGCTGGAGGGGCTGCCCGCCGGACGTCCCACCGCGCACCTGTTCCGGGAGCTGGGCGAGCTGTTCGAGACCCTCGGCGAGACGGAGTCCGCCGCGGCCGCCTACCGGCAGGCGCTGGAGGCCGCGGGGCTGCGCCGGTCGCGTCCCCAGACCGCCGACTGCGACCTCAGGAAGGTCTGACACCCGGCAGGCGGCGCGCACGGTCCTCCGCAGGGCGGGGAATACCCGTGCGGCGTGGCCGCGTTCGGTCAAACGTAGGATGACTGGATGTCCGGCTGACCGCCGCCGCACCGTTGGGGGGACCTTGACTCTGCGCACCGCCCGCCGCTCGTCCCTGGTCGACCAGGTGATCGAGCAGCTCAAGAGCGAGATCGCCGCGGGTGCGTGGCCGGTCGGAAGCAAGATCCCGCCCGAGCCGGCGCTGGCCGCCGACCTCGGCGTGGGGCGCAACACCGTCCGGGAGGCCGTGCGCGCCCTGACCCATGCCGGGCTGCTGGACTGCCGCCAGGGCGACGGCACCTACGTGCGCGCGACCAGCGAGATGTCGGGCGCCGTGCGCCGCCGCCTGCAGGCCGCCGAACTGGCCGAGATCCTGGAGGTGCGCCGCGGCCTGGAGGTCGAGGCCGCCCGGCTGGCCGCCGCCCGGCGCACCAGCGCCGACATCGCCGCGATCAGCGCCGCGCTCGCCCGGCGGGACGCCGCATGGGCGTCCGGCGACCATGCCGCCTTCGTCGAGGCCGACCTGGCCTTCCATACCGCGGTGGTCGAGGCCACGCACAACCGCGTCCTCACCGATCTCTACCGCGACTTCAGCGCGGCCCTGCGGGCGAGCATCGGCACCGCCGGGACGCTGATGGAGTACACCGACGTCCCGCACGGCCCGATCGCGGCCGCCATCGAGGCCGGGGACGCCGAGGCGGCGATGCAGGCCACGCATTCCTGCCTGGACCGGATCATCCGGTCGACGGCCGCCCGCCCCGACGTCTGACCGCGGGCGGCGCGACCGCCGCCCCCCGTGCTTTGGAACGTGCCAGCGGCGTGGCCCGCCTGCACACCGACCCCCCACTCATGAGCAAGGCGACATGACTTCCACCACGCGCTTCTCCCGTCTCACCGCGATCTGGACCTTCTTCGGACTCGTCCTGCTGACGGTCAACCTGCGAGCCGCCATCACCGGCGTCTCCCCGCTGCTGGGCGACCTGCGGGAGGGTCTCAACCTGTCCGGCGTCGAGGTCAGCGTCCTGACCACGCTGCCGGTGCTGTGCCTGGGCGTCTTCGCCGCCCTCGCCCCGCCCCTGGCCCGCCGGTTCGGCACGGAGACCGCGATCACCGGGGCACTGGTCCTGATCACGGCGGGCATCCTGCTGCGGATCGTCCCCGTGCGGCCGGCGCTGTTCGCGGGCACCGTCCTGGCCGGAGCGGGGATCGCGATGGGCAACGTCCTCACCCCGGCGGTCATCAAGCGCGTCTTCCCCCGCCGCCTGGGCGCGCTCACCGGCATGGCGATGATGCTCATGGCGGGCAGCGGCGCGCTGGCGGCCGCCCTGGCCGTCCCGCTGAACGACACGGGCGGTTGGCGCCTCGCGCTGGCCGTGTGGGCCGTCCCGTCCCTGCTGGCCGCCCTCGCCTGGGCACCCCTCACGCGGATGACGGCGCGCACCGCCGAACGGCCCCCGCACCGAGCCCGCACCTCCGGCGGGGGATCGCTGCTGCGCGTCCCCCTCGCCTGGTACGTGACGCTGTTCATGGGCCTGGCCTCGCTGATGTTCTACGTCCTGATGTCATGGCTCCCGGAGATCATGCGGGCTCAGGGCTACGCGCCCGCCACCGCCGGGATGATGGTCTCGGTCATGATGATCATCGGTATCCCGCTCGGGCTCGTCGTGCCCATGGCCGCCGCCCGCATGCGCGACCAGCGCCCCCTCGTCCTGGCCGTCGCCGTCACGATGGTCGCGGGGCTCGGCGGCCTGATCGTCGCCCCGCAGGCCGGCTGGCTGTGGGTGACGGTGCTCGGCCTCGCCACGGGCAGTGCGTTCCCGCTGGCGTTCACCCTGCTGAGCCTGCGGTCGGCGACGCCGTCGGTGGCGGCCCGGATGTCGGGCATGGCCCAGACCGGCGGATATGTGCTGGCCGGAGTCGGTCCGCTGGCCGTCGGCGTCCTGCACACGGCCACCGGCGGTTGGAACGTCCCCCTCGCCCTGCTGCTGGCCCTGCTCGTCCCGGAGATCGTCTTCGGGCTGCTGGCGGCCCGCCCCTCCTTCGTCCACGCCGAGGCCGCCGACCCGGAACCCCTGACCGTCTCCGCCTCTCCCGCGGTGTCCGTCCCGGCGGACGTGCCGGCCCCGAGCCGCTGACCCCGTGACCCGCGCCTGACCCGGTCACACGAACCCGAGCGGCGGGCCTTCGGCCGGCGTGGTCGTGCTGGCTCATGTGGAACCAGGCCAGAACGTACCGCCGCGCGGCAAGGATGAAGCGGGCCTAAGGCCCGGTGGATCATGCTGCAGCTGCGCGGTGGTGACAGGCAGGCCCGGCGTGGCGGGGGGCGATGCCGCGCCTCGTTGCGGGCCGGTTGGTGTGGTGTTCGACCACATTGCGGCGCCGGCAGGGCGGCTGCATCGCAGACGGGCGTACGGCCGTCAGGATCCACCGGACGCAACCTGGGCCATGTCCGGTTTGGTATTCAGCCGTGAGCGGGTCGGCGATCAGGGGCGTCGCCGCCGCTGCGCCCCCGTGCCATCGGTAGCCGTGCCGATCAGCAAGCCGGGACCCGCCACGGACCGGGGTGGCGGGACGCTACCGCCCACCGACAGCGCATCCCGGCACACGGCTGACGCAGCGGCGTGCCAGCGCGACGCGAGGGTGCCGGTCCCGAGCCGCTGCCCCCGCCCTGCACCCCGCCGAATAAGGGGGACGACGCGATGGCATGTCGTGGCGATGCAGTGCCGTTGACTCCGACCCGCGCCCGTCCGGCAGTGATTCCCGTCACAGGGACGGCGCGGCGGCGCCGGTTCCGTGCCGAGGCCTCCGACATACGCCCGGCTGAGAGCGGTCCCCCCGGCACGTGGCTGGGCGGGTGGCATGTCATGGCGGAGGTGCTGGTCTCGAGCCGTTGACTCGCCCGTGCCCGGCCGACAGTGGTCCCTGGCACGGGGGCCGCAGTGGGCATGTCAGGGTAAAGCGGCGGCCCCGCCGGTCAGCGGGCGTCGAGGTCGAGGATGCGGGCGTGCAGGACCTGACGCTGGTGCAGAGCGGCGCGCAGGGCGCGGTGCAGGCCGTCCTCCAGGTAGAGCTCGCCCCGCCACTGGACGACATGCGGGAACAGGTCCCCGTAGAACGTGGAGTCCTTGGCCAGCAGCGACTGCAGGTCCAGCTCCCGCTTGGTGCTGATGAGCTGGTCAAGGCGTACCTGGCGCGGCGGGATCTGGGCCCAGTCCCGGGACGTCAGGCCGTGGTCCGGATAAGGTCGCCCTTCGCCGACCGCCTTGAAGATCACTCCCCCGAGTCTACGGTGTCACCGCGGGACGAGAGAAGGGGTCGCAACCGTCCCGCTCACCCGGTGATGACCAGTCGGTCAACTTGCAACGCCCCTGTTCACGGGCCTGCAGCAAGCGCCCGCCCGCCGTCCATGTCGTCCGCCAGTAGGCAGTGCCCGCTCAAGCCCGGCTTCGGAAGCGATGTGCCTTCGCCCTGGGCAGCCAGAAGTGGAGCGGACACCCGCCAGCCTCCACAAGGCTGCGCTCGACGCGGACCTCTGGCGGGTGCGGTCGAGGAGACACAGCGATCCGATCGAAAGGCCGCAAGGCCTCTAGGCAGTGTCGTCATTGTGGCTGTGGCCTGGTCGGTCGTTGCGGACCATGTGGCCGCTCTTCGACAGGCGTGTCCATCGGCGGCGCGGCGTCGTCGAGCGCTGCTTCGACCGCATCGGGCGGTGGCATGGCGTCGCCACCTGCACAACTGCAGGACCGTCAAGTCCTTCCGAGTCGCCGTCACGTCGACCGCCCTGCCGATGTGGCCATGAGACTTTGACGACCCACCCTAGGGGGTGATGAGCGGCGACAGCCGCCGCTCATGTGCACGGATCTCCCGTACCAGGTTGCGATCCCTCCAGGGGTGATGAGCGACGCGTGATCAGGGGGCTAGCGTGTTTTCAAAGTGAGGCGAGCGTCGCCGCCATGATCCTGGTTGCGGGGGCCAGGCCCGACAGCAGCGGTGGTCGTCCACCCGCCTTCGACCCGGCCGACCACCGGGGACGCCATGCCGTCGGGTACGGCCGCACCCGTCCCGAGCGCCATCGGGCCGTGGACACCCGCCAGGTCAAGCTCGCTGCCCGCTATCAGGCTCTTCTCTGGCTCCACCTACTTTGAAACACGGCCTAGTCCAGCCCGACAGCCTGTTGCGATCCCTCCAGGGGTGATGAGCGACCCGAGGCCGGCGCCGGGCACTGGCCGCTGGTGCCGTGGTTGCGATCCCTCAAGGGGGATGAGCGACCGGCGCTGCGCTCGCGGCTCGTGTGCGGCATGTGCCCCTCAGGGGTGATGAGCGACCTGTCCGACCTGCTGGAGGAGTACGCGGCCCAGGCCGCCGTGTTGCGATGCCTCCAGGGGTGATGAGGGACCGGCACGCACTACGCCGTGCCGCTGCGCACCTACGCGTGGGGGTTGCGATCCCTCCAGGGGTGATGAGCGACCCGAGGGTAAAGTCGCCGGTCGTGCTGACTGGGGTGAGTGGTCTCTCTGCTGATTTTGCAGCGACCCGGCGGTTGGGCAACTGCGCAGGTCAGCGCGGCGCCTCACGCGGTTCCGCGCAGCATCTCATAGCGCCATGATGCTAGTCGGCTGGCTCGCCTCCTCCGAGTGTCCTGGGACGGCTCGGCAACGAACGTGTTGTTGCCGTGGACAGTCGTGACCAAGGCTCGCCCGTGAGGCATCTGCATCCCGCGCGCACAGGCATGCGGGCGATGTCGTGCTTGGCCGCCGGGTGAGCTTGGTGCAAGGTCACCGGCAGCGATCCGCGTGGCGATGTGATCAGCGGACGTCATGTGCGCTGAGGCCCTGCGGGTTGGACTTCGGCATCTCTTGACGACTGCGCTCCTTGGGGGACGCTCAGACGCGGCCTTGCCCGAGCGTCTCGCAGCGGCGGAGGTGCAGCGCCTCAAGATCGGCCCATAGTGGGGGCTTCGCGTCAGCGGTGCGGACGAGGCGTCGCGCGGGGGTGTGACTGGCGTTCGAGGTACGGCCAGGCCGCTGAGGGGCTACGTGACCGGGGCCGCGGCGGGGGCTCAGGGGCGGGGCGAGAGGCTGAAGGAGGCTAGAACGCGTTGAGGGCGGCCCCACCGGGACCGCCCTCAACGCGCCAGCGGAGGATGCGAGATTCGAACTCGCGAGGGGTTGCCCCCAACACGCTTTCCAAGCGTGCGCCCTAGGCCACTAGGCGAATCCTCCGCCGCAGAGCCTACCGGGTTTCAGGCACTGATCGGACATCAATAACGGCTGAGAGCGGAATCGGGCCGTAGACATGGGGGAAAACTGCGCCGTCCACGGGCTCGTGGCGCACCGGGGCGTCCAGCCGGGAGGCGTCGATCACCAGCAGGAGGAGCTCCGCCGGGTCCAGGTCGGCGTAGAAGCGGGACAACACGCCGTGCACCTGGTCCATGTCGGAGGAGCAGTGGATGAACCCCTCCTCCTCCAGGGTGCGGCCTCGGGTGGACATGGTGTAGGCGGCTCCGGCGGCGCGGGCCGCCTCCCAGTGGCGGCGTTCGGCGATGTGCAGCAGGTGCGGCCGGGCGGCTTGAGGGGCCATGGCGGACGAGCCTACGCGGGGACGAGAGACGGCGAGCGTGCAGCCGTCGCTCCGGGAATGCCATAGACTCTGGGCAGACCCCTCGCACGGCGTCATCCTGTGAACCTCCCCAGGGCCGGAAGGCAGCAAGGATAAGCAGGCTCTGGCGGGTGTGCGGGGGGTCCTTTCGCTTCTGACGCTCTGCTTCTGAGGAGGGCGGACCCCCGATGAGTCTGGCGCTGTACCGCAAGTACCGGCCAGCGACATTCGCCGAGCTCAAGGGGCAGGAGCACGTCGCCGAGCCCCTCCAGCAGGCGTTGCGGAACGGGCGGATCAACCACGCCTACCTCTTCAGCGGCCCGCGCGGCTGCGGCAAGACGTCCAGCGCCCGCATCCTCGCCCGGTCGCTGAACTGCGAGCAGGGCCCGACGCCGGACCCGTGCGGGACGTGCGACTCGTGTGTCGCGCTCGGCCCGACCGGCACCGGCCACATCGACGTGATCGAGATCGACGCCGCCTCGCACGGTGGCGTGGACGACGCCCGCGACCTGCGGGAACGCGCCTTCTTCGCTCCGGTGTCGGCGCGCTTCAAGGTGTACATCATCGACGAGGCGCACATGGTCACCCGGGAGGGCTTCAACGCGCTGCTCAAGCTGGTCGAGGAGCCCCCGCCGCACCTGAAGTTCGTGTTCGCCACCACCGAGCCCGAGAAGGTCATCGGCACCATCCGGTCGCGGACGCACCACTACCCGTTCCGGCTGATCCCGCCGGGGGTGCTGCAGGAACTCGTCGAGGAGATCCTGCAGCGGGAGGGCGTGCCGTACGAGCCGAACGCGCTTCCGCTGGCGGTGCGGGCGGGCGCCGGCTCGGCCCGGGACACGCTGTCGATCCTGGACCAGCTGCTGGCCGGGTCGGACGAGAAGGGCATCACCTACGCCCGCGCCGTCTCGCTGCTCGGCTACACCGACTCGGCGCTGCTGGACGAGGTGGTGGACGCGTTCGCCGCCCGCGACGGCGCCGCGGTGTTCGCCGCCCTGGACCGGGTGATCGAAAGCGGCCAGGACCCCCGCCGGTTCGCCACCGACCTGCTGGAACGCCTCCGCGACCTGGTGATCCTGTCGAACGTGCCGGAGGCCGGGGGCACCGGGCTGCTGACCGCCGCGCCGGACGAGCTGGAGCGCATGCGGCGCCAGGCCGAGTCGCTCGGCCCGGGCGAGCTGACCCGGGCGGCCGACCTGCTGCACACCGGCCTGACCGAGATGCGGGGGGCGACCTCGCCCCGGCTGCTGCTGGAGCTGGTGTGCGCCCGCATCCTGCTGCCCGCCGCGTACGGCGACGAGTCGTCCATGTTCGCCCGCCTGGACCGTCTTGAACGCCAGCTGGCGGCCGGTGTGCCCGTTGCGTCCACCGCACCTGCGCCCGCACCTCCCGTCTCGTCGAGCGGCGCCGCCCCCGTGACTCCGGGCGGCGGCGCGGAGACGCCCTCCGCCCAGACCCGCCCCCGGGGCGGCGCCGCCGTGTCCAGCGTCCCTTCCGCGCCCGGCGGAACGGAAGGCGAACGGCGTTCCGTGGATAACCGCCCGGGGCCCGGTCCGGCGCCGACCGCGCGGCCCCCGGCCGCTGCGTCGCCCGCGGCCGCGCCCACGGCGGCCCCCGCCCCGCCC